>WAOY01000083.1 GCA_015520985.1 DHVE2 group archaeon | reverse complement strand
TCGTGGGGAGGATGGGCCCCGGCGGCCTGATATTCGTTTCGCGGAGCGATGAGATCAGCGAGGTCCTGAGATTTCTTCCGGAGGAGCGCACCGGCGTTGTGACGGCGGAGAGCAAAGAGGCCTTCGATAAATTCCAGTCAGGGGAGCTGGATTTTCTGGTGGGCGTATCATCCCCTTACGGCGCGCTTGTGCGCGGGATAGACATGCCCGAGAGGATTCGCTACGCTGTTTTCTACGGGATTCCCCATTTCCGGGTTTCCCTGGAGAATCCGGAGAAGTTGAAGGACAGGACCGTGCTGGGGATCGCGTATTCTCTCCTCTCAGAGTTCCCCGAGTTGCGCGGGTTGATAGATAAAAAGGACATCGATGCACTTAGAGAGCGACTCTCCGAGATATCCACGAAAAACATCGCGACGGAGAACATAGTCATCGAGGACGGCCATGCGATAATCCCCGACGTGAAGACTTACATCCAGGCGTCGGGGCGCACCTCCCGCCTCTACTCCGCTGGAATCACAAGGGGCGCCAGTTTCCTTCTCGATGAAAAGAATCGCATCGCAATTTTCGAGAAGAGGGCGCGGATATACGACATAGATTTCGTGGATATTGGAGATGTGAACTTCCCCGCTCTAATTCGCGAGATAGACGAGGACCGCCGCAGGATAAGGGAGAGGAGGGAAGCGAAGGAGGTCATCGAGCCGATTCTCTTCATAGTGGAGAGCCCCAACAAGGCGAGGCACATCGCACACTTCTTCGGAAAGCCCAATATCAGGCTCATAGAGAATGCGGTGGTTTACGAGGTCTCCACGGGGACGAACGTGCTTCTCATCGCGCCTTCCCTGGGCCACGTCACGGATCTAAGCACGACCCGCGGTTATCACGGCGTGCTCGTGGATGGCTTCGTACCTATTTATGCTAGCATAAAGAAGTGCCGCTCCTGCGGGTACCAGTTCGTCGACGGCGGCGAGAAATGCCCGGTTTGCGGCTCACCGGACATATACGATGCCGCTCGCCAGATATCTCTGCTGAGGAAGCTGGCCTTCGAGACGGGTAAGGTTCTCATTGGAACGGATCCAGACACCGAGGGAGAGAAGATTGCCTGGGACCTCTACAATCTCCTTTCGCCCTTCGCCTTGGAAATTCATCGCGCAGAGTTCCACGAGGTCACGCCCAAGGCGATAATGCTGGCGATATCGTCGAGCCGCGACATGAACGAGAACCTGGTTAAGGCGCAGATGGTGCGCAGGATAGAGGACCGGTGGATCGGATTTGAATTCTCCCGCATCCTCCAGAGGAAATTCCGCAGGAGCAATCTCTCCGCAGGAAGGGCGCAGACGCCTGTGCTGGGATGGGTCATCGCGAGGTTCGATGAGAGCAGGAAAAGGAAAAAGGCGTGGTTCATAAAGGGAACGAACGTTCAGGTTCCGTGGAGGAGCGATGTGAAGGTCCTTTCAGAACTGCTCCGCGAGGAGGAGAGGGAGAGGACGGTACCGCCTTACACCACGGACACTATACTAAGGGACGCAAGTGCGATTCTCCACCTTGGCAGCAGGGAGGCCATGAGAATCCTCCAGGACCTATTCGAGAAGGGCCTGATCACTTATCACCGCACAGATTCGACGCATGTCTCCGATGCGGGCCTGACTGTGGCGAGGATGTACCTGAGGAATGATTTCGTCCCCCGATATTGGGGCGCGGAGGGAGCTCACGAGTGCATAAGGCCTACCAGGCCCCTGAGTGCGGATGATTTGCGACTCTACCTCAAAGAGGGAGCGCTGCGTTATGAACTCGACGAAGATTCCCTGAGGGTGTACGACCTGATATTCCGAAGGTTCATGGCCTCGCAAACGTATTGGAGGGAGAAGGTGCGCACGTACCGCTTTTCTAAGGATGAAACCGATGTGGAATGCGAGTGCGTCGTTGAGGCTAAGGGTCGGGGCTACGAACTTTACCCCTATGCCACTAAGATTCAGGAGGATCCGGGGGAGGGGGAAATAATCCTCCAAGTCGAGGAGCGTATCATCTCTCCGAGGCCATACACCCAGGGCGAGTTGATAGGCGAGATGAAATCCCGGGGCATCGGGAGACCAAGCACCTACGCCACGATAATAGACAAGCTCTTCCTGAGGAGGTACGTCGTCGAAAAGAAAGGGTACCTGATTCCCACGGACCTCGGCCGCAGGGTGTATGGGTTTTTGATATCTCGATATTCAGAATTCCTCAGCGAGGAAAGGACGCGATCTCTGGAGGAGAAGATGAAGAAGGTGGAGAAAGGAGAGAGGGATTACCTTGAAGTCCTACGGGAGTTATACGGGGAGATGGGGAGGATAAGGGAAAGGTAAAATACCTCCCGCGCTTATTGCACCTTATGATTCGAAATTTCAGGATCGACGGCATAGAGGCGAAGAGGTTCATAGAGCCTGAGAATGCACCGAAGGAGATAAGGATAGACAACAGCAGCACAATTTTGAAGATTTCTCCCGTCGGCGAGGATAGGGCGAGCATAGAGTTCCGGTTCACCATAACTTACTCGGGTATCGGGATGATAACCATGGAGGGCATCGTTCTTTATGAGGGGGACATTCGCAGACTCATGGATGAATGGCAGAACCGTCACAGGATGCCCGACGAAGTAGCGCAGGAGGTGCACGGGACTATCATAAACAACTGCATAATCGAAGCGGTGATAATAGCGAAGGAGGTTCGCCTTCCTCCGCCGATACCCCCGCCAGCACAGTTCATGAATGCGAGAAAAACGGATAAGAAGAGGGGAGACCTGGAGGGATACGCCTAATACTCCCTCCACCTGTGCCCGCACTTGGGGCAGATGTAGAACCTTGTTTCCGGTTCATCCGCCGACCTCGTCTGCTGGAGCATCCAGTACGCGCCCTGGTTTCCGCACTTCGGGCATATAACGCTCTCGTCGAAGGGCAGGGTCTTTATCTCCTCCTTTATCACGATGGTCTCCTTCTTCTGTGC
>WAOY01000082.1 GCA_015520985.1 DHVE2 group archaeon | reverse complement strand
GGAAGGATTACCGCGTGTACGCACTTCTGGGTGACGGAGAAATAGAGGAGGGGAACATATGGGAGGCGGCGATGACTGCTGCGACGCGCAACCTGGATAACCTCGTTGCCATTGTGGACAGGAACAAGATACAGCTTGATGACTTCACGGATACGATGGTCGTACTCGATCCCCTGGAGGAGAAGTGGCACGCATTCGGGTGGAGGGTGCTGAGCATCAACGGCCACGACATGGTACAGATAATCCGCGCCCTTGACGAGGCGAAGAAGAGGACGGGAAAGCCGACGGTTATAATAGCGCACACCGTCAAGGGCAAGGGTGTGAGTTACATGGAGAACACCGCCAAGTACCACGGCAAGCCCCCGCAGAATGAGGAGGAATATCAAAGAGCTTTGAGAGAATTGGAGGAAGAGAGGCGAAGAATATGAAGTGGGAATTTGAATCTCCGAGGAAGGCGTACGGCGAGACCCTTATTGAACTGGGTAGGGAGAGGGAAGACATCGTCGTGATGGACGCTGACCTTAGCACAAGCACTAAGACGGCGATGTTCGGCAAGGAATTTCCGGAGCGATTCTTCAACGTGGGCCTGCAGGAGCAGAACATGATGGGTATCGCCGCGGGACTCGCGAGAAGTGGGAAGACCGTGTTCGCTTCTTCCTTCGCAGTCTTCGCCACTGGCCGCGCCTACGACCAGATACGGCAGAGCATAGCGTACCCGAAATTGAATGTCAAAATCGTGGCAACTCACGGAGGTGTGACCGTCGGCGAGGATGGTGCGAGCCACCAGATGATCGAGGACATCGGGCTCATGTGCGGACTACCAAACATGCGAGTCATTGTGCCCGTGGATTCCAATGAGGTGCGCCGGGTGATAAGGTTCGTGGCGAGCGAAGAAGGGCCATTCTACGTGCGTCTAACACGTACCGCGCTTCCAAATATAACGTCCGAGGAGGATGAATTCGCCTTCGGAAAGGGCACTGTGATGCGAGACGGCGACGACGTAACGATAATCGCCACGGGCATAGAAGTCTCATACGCACTCCTCACGGCAGAGATCCTGAAGAAGGAGGGCATCGATGTGAGGGTCATAAATATGAGTACCATCAAACCCATTGACAAGGACATAATTGTGAAAGCCGCAAGGGAGACCTCGGGGATAATAACGGCGGAAGACCACAACATCTACAATGGCCTTGGTTCCCGCGTCGCAGAAGTTCTCGCGGAAAACTATCCGGCGAGGATGCGCAGGCACGGCATGATGGACGTGTTCGGCCGCAGCGGCAGGTGGGATGCCCTTCTCAAGCACTACGGTATGGACGAGGAGGGCATAGCTAAGGTTGTTCGCGATTTCCTGAAGGAGGTGAGAGCGTGAAGATATTCATAGACACTGCGAAGATTAGCGAGATAAAGGAGGCGATTTCCTGGGGTATTGTGGACGGGATTACCACGAACCCGTCGCTGGTGCGCAAGGCGATGGAATCGGAAGGAACGGGGAAAAAGATTGATGAATACATCGAAGAGATCCTGAAAATAGCGGGTCCTGAGCGTCCCGTGAGCCTCGAAGTAATGGGCGTCAAGGCCGAGGACATGATCCGCGAAGCCGAGATTCTTTACGAGAAGTTCAACGATATCGCCAATAACGTGGTAATAAAAGTCCCCGTGAACACATACGCCGGGCACTACGAAGGTCTTAAAACGATCAGGCACCTCAGCGAGGAGGGCATACCCGTGAACTGCACACTTATAATGACTCCGGAGCAGGCGCTCCTGGCAGCGAAAGCAGGCGCAAGATACGTGAGCCCCTTCGCAGGGCGCATAGACGATTACATACGCACCACGAAGCTCGGGATGAAGGCGGGGGAGGATTTCAAGAAGGGCGATTACTACCCCTGGGACGGTATGGGCGTGGACGACAACGGCATAAGAAGTGGCTCGGACCTCGTGGAAAAGGTGGTGATGATCCTCGAGAATTACGATTACGACACGGAAGTCATCGCATCAAGCATCCGCAACGCCAGGCAGGTGCGCGAGGCCGCGATGATAGGCGCCCATATTGCCACGATCCCCTTCAACGTGCTCCAAGAGATGCTACTGCACCCCAAGACGGAAGAGGGGGTGAAGAAGTTCAGCGAGGATGCGGAGAAGGCGAATTACCACGAGATTTTTTCATAATATTTTGTACAGTGGTGCAGCAATGAAAATACTGGTTGTATACTATAGAAACAAATCAACATTTATTCAGAGAGATATTGAGATGCTATCAAAACATTTTGATGTTGACGAAATTAGGGTATATCGTGTAAAAGATGCTCTTACTCTATTTAAAAAATTAAAAAAAAGTGATGTCG
>WAOY01000081.1 GCA_015520985.1 DHVE2 group archaeon | reverse complement strand
GCGTTGAATCGCGCCGGATTTCTGAGGTACCTGTCCGAGCACCTGGAATCAAGCGATGATATACCTGAGATTTCGCTGGAACTGGAGGACTTCGCAGTCCGCGCGAGGAGATACTTCGGACTGCGCGAAATCAGTGAGAGCGAGGTGGAGCGGAAAATAGGATACGGGATAAAGGGCAGAGTGAATCTGAGGAATCCGAGAAACGTGGTGCGCGTGCCCATAGCGAGGAGAATCCACGTTGGTCTTCTGCTCCATGATTTCTCCGAAGAGGGCTTCGAGGAGAGAAAGCCGTCCAATCTCCCCATTTCATATCCCATCACCATGCACCCCCGATACACGAGGGCGCTGATCAACCTGGCGGAGATAAAGAGGGGGGCGAAGATCCTGGATCCCTTCTGCGGCACGGGTACGATTCTCATAGAGGCGTCGCTGATGGGCTTCGTGGCGCACGGGAGCGACATAGACGAGAGGATGATAAGGGCGGCGGAGACCAACCTGAAGAGATTCGGAGCACGGGCAACCGTTGAGAGGATGGATGTGGGGGAAATCTCGGGCAACTACGACGCTATAATCACGGATCCTCCGTACGGCAGGTCCTCCTCATCAAAGGGAGAAAAGATACACGACCTCTACCGCAGGGCATTCAGGAAGTTCTCGGACATCGCCGATCGCGTTGCAATAGTGCTGCCCGACGAGAAGAGCGTGGAAATAGGGAAGGAGTTCTTCGAACTTGCCGCGCAGTACTCTGTGAGGGTTCACAAGTCTCTCACGAGGCGCTACTGCCTTTTCAGAAGGGAGTGAAATGCTTATAGCGAAAAGTGGCGCCGTGGAGATATCGGTGCCCGCGGATGCATGGTACTCCTTCTTCAACAGCCCCTACGTGGGGCATCGTTCAGGCACTGCTGTGGACGTTTATTTTCCAGAAGAACCGCTTTTCCCCGTTGAGGAGGGAAGAGTGGTGAGAATAAGAAAGGTCCGCGCCCCGAAACATTTACCCTACGAGGAAGACTACGTGCTCGTTATCCGCCTGAACGACGAGATATGCCTGAAGGTGCTCCACGTGCGCCCCGGGGTGAAAGAGGGGGAGAAACTGGAACAAGAAGATCCCCTGGGGGAGATGATAATCTCGGGATTTTTCATGCCCTGGTCCTCCAAACACGCTCATTTCGAAATACGGAGATGCGGGGACAGCATCCGTGCAAGGGGAGCCCTGCCCCTGGAATTCATACTGAATCGCAGGGTTCCTGTCTCCGCGGGAAATGAATTCGTCGTGGAGGAGAGGCATTCGCACTTCCTCTGGCTGAGGCCGGCGAAGGTCTCCGGGGTGAATGCAACTCCGATAACGAGCGACGGTAAGCCCGTTGAAGGGGGATTGCCCCACTACGGCCTGGGTGCGGTGTTCGGCGATATCGCCCGGGTGAACGTGTTCGGGTTGAATGTGAATGTATCGGGGAAAATAGGTTCTGCGGCGATCTTCAAGGCGGATTTCAGAATCCTAGCTAATTCCCGCGAAGTCAGGGGAATCGGGCTCTACTGCAACCAGCCGCGGGTGAAGCTCATAGGGGGAGATTTTGAAGAGGGGGACACAATCGTGCTGCGCGCCGAGAGAAAATCTATATAAATGGGAAGCCATTAACGGTTGAGTGGTGCATTATGTCGTGGAAGGATGTGGAGGTCAGAAATCTCAAGGTCGGCGGGTACATGGTGATAGATGACGAGCCGTGCAAGATAGTGGAGATGACCACCAGCAAGCCCGGGAAGCACGGAGAAGCCAAGGCGAGAATCGTGGCGATTGGCGTGTTTGACGGGCAGAAGAGGAGCGTGGTCTATCCGGTGAAGCACAAGGTTAAGGTCCCCATAATAGAAAAGAGGGAAGCGCAGATCCTCGCCGTGATGGGCGACGAAGTGCAGTTGATGGACTCGGAGACCTTTGAGACCTTCGAGCTACCCATACCAGAGGAGCTCAAGGATCAGGTCGAGCCCGGCAAGAACGCCCAGTACTGGGAGGCCATGGGCAAGCGCAAGCTCATGAAGGTATCCTGAAATGCTCCTGCACTTCGCGGACGCCTCGGAAACCTACGAGGATTCCCGCTTTGTGATTTTTTCCGTTCCATTTGATTCCACCTCCTCCTTTCGTCATGGCTCAAAGTTCGCCCCGGACGAGATAAGGAAGGCGTCGTACAATCTGGAGAGTTACCTGGTGGAGCATCGCGCGGATCTCAGTGAAATCGCTGTGCACGACTACGGCCATATCATCTCGCTGGACGAGGATGCAAGCGTAGAGGACGTGATCGATTCCGTAGCCTTTTACGCCTCCAAGTTCTTCTCCGAGGGGAAGTTCCCCATAATGCTCGGGGGAGAACACTCCATATCCGCGGGAGTCGCAAAGGTTCTCCCAGAGAATGCGGGGATAATATTCATAGATGCCCACGCAGATTTTCGAGACGAGTACCTCGGGACGAAGTGGAGCCACGCCGCATGGGCTCGTAGAGCATTCGAGTTCACCCGCGGAAAGGTCTTCGCCCTTGGCGTGAGGTCCGTCTCACGCGAGGAGGTAGAGGATGCGAAAAAGCTCGGGTATGGGTGGCTCACCTCCTACGAGATCGCGGAGATAGGTATCGAGGAGGCGGTGAAGATAGCCCTGGAGAAAATAGGCGCGGAGAAAGTTTACCTGAGCATAGACATCGATGGGATAAGCGCCGAGTTCGC
>WAOY01000080.1 GCA_015520985.1 DHVE2 group archaeon | reverse complement strand
TCTCGGGGGAGACCTTGAAAATCAATCCCAGGATCTCCTCATCGAGGCCGTCGGATTCAAAGAGGGCCTCGAAGAACATCTTCGGGAAATGAGCCACGTTGAGATTCGCGTATATCTTATCGAATATGAAATATTCCTGCACACTCCTCCTGCGATATATCCTCGGGGGAATCTTGTCCCAGCGGAAGTCGGCGATGACCTGCGACGTTACCAGATTCAGGTCAACCTTGTACCTCTTGGCCTTGGAATAGGCCACAATCCTTATCACATACGGAACTATACCATGCTTCACGATGGAGAAGAATTTCTCGGGGGTTAGAAGCCCATAGCTACCCGGAGGGTTGGACCTCTCGATTATGAACCTCACCATCACCTTCTCGAAGGGAGGTTTCTCCAAGAGCCAGCGTTGGGGATTTATCTCGCCTCCTAGCACCTGTATGGAGCCCATCCCATTCGGTAAGATGCGTATCTCCTTCACCGGATCGTTAAAGTGCCATTCCCCCCACTTGCGGGGTGCCGTGAATACGAGGTTCAGGGCCTTGATATCCCTATCGAGGAACTCGTAAAAACTCTCGTAGGGCTTCCCGTTGAACCTGATGAGAACGTCCATCAGCGGGGAGTACTTCATCTGCTTCGCCTTGAGGTACTGCTGCACGTAGGATTCATCGCCGAATCCCATCCTATCAATGAACTCTTCGAAGGGATCCATCAGACCACCAGTCTCCTCTCAACCTCGTCGTAGAACTCGGAGCAGTCAACGCCCTTCATCTTGCAGAATATCAGGGTCGCAACTTCCATGTTCACGTACCTCGCCTCGTTCTTCACTTCGTTTATGAGGAGCAATGCGTCCCGGCGGGAAAGCCCCGTTTCCCTCTGTATCTTGTCCAGGATGCGGGTGAACACGTCTTCCCGCACGGAGTACTTGTCCACCATGTCCTCCGTGACGCGGAAGTCCAGGGGTATCACGCCCTTGTACTCGAAATTCGGCACATACTTGTCGCCCTTCTTCACCAGGAGGTTGGCATCCACGCATGTCCGGAATAACCTCCTGGCGTAATCCGGGGGTATCCAGTTCTTCGTGTAAGACAGGAACTGGACGAAGTCGTCCTCGCTCACCTCCCTGCCCCGACTCCGGACCACCGACATTATGGCGAGTTTGAGGTTTTCCAAGGACACACCTCCCTGCTTCCAATCACGTACTTCTCCCCCGCCTCAAACCTGTCCAACATATTGCGGGGTAGTATAACTATTTTTCCCCCGGCGGCCAGGAATCTCTCAAAGTGGTCTTCGCTCACGCTCCTCATGGCGACGTTGTCCGTCATCTCCAGGAGTTCGTCCAGAGGGTCCCAGAAGTAGAAGCCGTTGAGCACCGCCACCTCCGCATCCGAGACGAGTACATCAACCACATCCTCAACCCTTCGTGGCGCAGAATCTATCCACATGTCGTATATCCCGGAGAGTTCGCGGTAAACCCGGAAGTTCATCTCCCTCCCGAAGTACGGGTCTATGTCCAGGAGGTATATGCGGGAATCTTCGCATTCCTCCACGAACCTGTCTATCTTCATCCCGTCTATGCGCTTCCTGCGCACGTGGTGCACCTTGAGGCAGTTCACACCGCAGTATATCCCGGCAGGAATATAACCTTTCCCTTCACCTCTTTCGCCGGTACCCAAGCCAGTAGCCGCAGTTGGGGCAGTACTCCCAGTCATTCTCGATCTCAAAGCCACAGTTCGGACATCTGGGCTTCTCCCTGAGCAGAGAAAGGGCGAGGAGGGGCAGGTACACCGCCACCAGGGCTGCTATTATCACGGCGAACCAGGGAAAAGCCTGACCATAGCTCCACTCGCCGGCGTTTGGGTACCTCCCGCTGTATCCCCGGTACCAGCTCTCCCTGTAGGGCACAATGCTCACGTTGGATATGGTGTATCCGTACTCCACGGGGGAGACTCCAACGTAGTAGTGGCCGCTCACGAGCCCGTGGGAATCGCTGGCCGTGGTCTCCATGTAGTAGTACCTCTTCCCATCGTAGACGTAGTAGTAGCGCAGGTACCGCGAAAGGGGATTGCTATTGTTCACCTCCCCCACATTGGCCCCGACGGCCACGTGCCCCGCGGTCTGGGCCAGGGTTATGTTCATCACTATGAGCACCACATCGTACCCGAGGTCATGGGCCACAGTGGCCATGAGGATGGACTTGTCCTCGCAATCCCCGCCGCCTTCCACCAGGGTCTCCAGGGGGAACTTGTAGTAGTCGTAGAAGCCAGTGGTCTGCATGTCATCCAGGTACGCCATGGCGTTCTGAACGAAGGAGAGGACGAAGTTGAGAGTCGTAAGTTCGTCGAATCCCTCCTCCCTGGATATCTCACCGAGATCCGCGGCCAGCTCCTGAACGTAGGTGTCGTTTCCCGTCAGGAAGTACTGCAGGTAGGTGTGGTTGAAGGAATACCTGAACCCACCTGGCAGCGCCTTGTAAAAGGAGTAGGCGGAATTCGGCACGGAGAGTCGTATGGTCCAGGTGCCGTTTTCTAGGCCAACCGAATTGTGGCTGTACCCGTCCGTGAGGGTGAGCACCAGCCTGTACGTCTCCCCCAAGAACTCCCAGGTGTAGGTCCTCTCCTTAAGGGTGCCCCTGTGCGGAGAATCGGCAAGGGCAAAGGGGGAAATTAGAAGCATGAGGGCGATGGCGATGGTGGTCAGCTTCATTTCCCATCCCCTCCCAGCTCGTTCCTGCAGTGGGGGCAGAATTTCCACGACGAGTTCACCTGCGCGCCGCACGCGGGACAGCGGGAATCAAGGGGGACCTCCCTCTTAACGCGCCTGAGATCCACAACCACGAGGAGAATCGCTATGATCCCCACAGCCACCCCGGTGGCGATTATGGGCCAGTTGTTAGCCCTGCCGTACTCCACGGTTACCTGTATGAAGCCCGGTGAGTTTATGTTCGCTATCACCAGGTAGTACTTCCCCCCTTCTGGGGCCACGAAGGTTATGTTCACCCTCTCCGCGGTGGTTTCGTAAAGTGCGGAGGTGAAGTTACCGGAAGTCATATTCTCATAGGAGCTCTCGTTGAAGATGTAGAGGGTGAAGTAATCGGTTCCCCTAACGAGGAGGTTCACCTCCTCGCCGGATTTCAGGGAGAAGGAGATGGAGTGTATCTCCCCGGGGGGAAGGGTGTCCACGACGGAGTTGGGGTTGTACATGCCCCCCACGACCACCAGGATGACCGAGAGTATTATGAGCATAAGCGAGGCGAACTCCACCGAGTTCATGGGAGAACATACCCCTTATCCAATTTAAACGTTTCCCGCGGTTTTTCACGATCTGCGAACGTCCATGCTGAAATTCACGCTCCTGACGGAGTGCGTGAGGTAACCCAGGGATACGACATCGATGTCGCACCTGGCGTAATCCAGGATGTTCTCCGGCGTTATGCCCCCAGACACCTCTATTATCACCCCGTAACTCCTGAGGCGCCTTGCTATGTCGCACACCTCCTCTGGCCGTATGTTGTCCAGCATTATGATGTCCGCTCCCATCTCGGCGGCCTTTATGGCGAATTCGGCGTTCTCAACCTCCACCTCTATCTTCTTCGTGAAACTCGCTTTTTTCGCCCTTCGTATAGCCTCTTCGAATCCCACCAGGTTTATGTGGTTGTCCTTTATCATCACCATGTCCCCGAGGTTCCAGCGGTGCGTATCGCCGCCACCAATCTCCACGGCAATTTTATCAAGGTACCCCCAGAGGGTCTTGCGGGTCGCGGCGACCCTTACCTTCGGGTTCACCCTTCGCACCATCTCCACAATTCTCCTTGTTTCGGTGGCGATGCCGCTCATCCTGCCGAGGATGTTTAGCACAGTTCTTTCCACGGAGAGGAGCCTCCTGGCGTTCCCCCGGATCTCCATCACAACGTCCCCCGGGTTCACCATCGACCCGTCCTCCTCCGATACGACTTCGAAACCCATGGACAGAAGGTTCTCAGCCACATAGGAACTGCCCGCCAGCACACACGGCTCCTTGGCGATGACCCTGGCCGTCGCGTTCATATCACTGGGGATCACGAGCTCAGAGGTTATGTCCCCGAAAACAGTGTCCTCATCGAGAAGAGTGCGGAACAATCAGCTCACCTCCAGCATCCTCTCTATAGCCCTCCTCGCCCTCTTTGCAATGTCCTCGGGCACGGTGACCTCGTACTTCATATCCCTCAGGGACTCGTACACTTGCCTGAGGGTTATGGCCTTCATCCCAACGCACACCGCGTCTTCCCTGGCTGCGTGGAACTTTATATTCGGGTACATCCTGCGGAGGCGGTAAACCATCTCCCTCTCGGTGAACACCACCCATTCATCGTGCTCCGGTGCATGCCTTATCATCCCGCCGGTGGAGACTATCACATCGGCCCTTTCCTGCACCTCCGGCTCGCATTCCGGATGGACCATAATCTTCGCATTGGGATACTCCCTCCTTGCCCTCTCCACGTCCTCCACCGTGAACTTCCGGTGAACGTAGCAGTGCCCGTCCTCGGGAACGGGGATCACCTTCTTGCCGGTCCTCCTCGCCACGTAGCTGGCCAGGTTCCTGTCGGGACCAAAGATCACCGTCTCGGAGTCAAGGCTCTCCACCACCTTAACCGCGTTCGCCGATGTCACAGTTATGTCCGCAAGGGCCTTGCAGGCTGCGGTGGTGTTCACGTAAAGAACCACGGGTGCCCCGGGATACCTCCTCTTCATCTCAACTATGTGCTCCGGCCTGAGCATGTTCGCCATGGCGCATGTGGCGTTCCTGGCGGGGATGAGCACGGTCCTGTCCGGATTGAGTATCTTCGCGGTCTCCGCCATGAAGTCAACGCCGGCGAAAACTATAACCTCGGCATCGATGCCTGTGGCCTTCCTGGCCAGTTCCAGACTATCTCCCAGGATGTCCGCGACGTCCTGCACCTCCGGGAGCTGGTAGTTGTGCGCCATTATCACCGCGTTCCTCTCCCTCTTCAGCCTCTCAATCTCCTCAGCTATGTTCATGGTCACACCCCCGCCACCACTTCTGAATCTATGAGATCAAGGACGGACACGGGCGAAAGGGCCGCCAGGTAACTGGTGCGTGGATTGTCCTCGGATGGAACGTTCCTGACGGTTATGCTAGCCTCACCGAACTTGCCCCGTATGTAAATTTCGTGCACGTTGCTATCCACCTCGGGATCCGCGTAAAGTTCAACTAGCACGTCCCTGCCGGACACTATGGACAGGAGAACCGTAACGTTTGTGCTCCTGGGAAACCTCTCTATCGCCTCCCTGGCCGTGCCCGTGAATATCTTCGTTCTCCCGCGGACATCCACGCCAAAGGCCCGGGGATTTTTTGTGCTCCTTATGCGTACTTCCTCTATGCCCGCAACCCTGGCGGACCTGATTATATCAAGGCCCCCGATGGCCCCCGAGGGCAGGTATATCTTCGCGCCCTTCTTCTTAGCCGTCTGGAAGAGCTCATCGCGGAAATTCGGGTCCGCCAGGCCCCCGACGCTCATTATCAGCATATACTTCCCGGAGGAAACGATGCGCATGGCATACTCGCGAACTGCCTGGGGGGATGCGGCCTCTATCACGAGATCCGAGGAGGATATGAGATCATCTATATCCCTGCAAACCCTGGCGGCTATGCCGGAGCATTTATCACAGTGAACATCGTAAGCGGCGTGAATCTTGCGATACTTCGCGATTTCGTGCGCTATGGAGCCGCAGCCGATTATCCCGATTCTCATGTGAATCACCACTGGGGTTCATGCAGCATGGCATGTTGAGATTTTAACTTTATGCGCTGCGCTCCGGGATTAAAAAATGCATATAGATGCAATTAGATAATTGCGAAATGTATATATAGGATTTTCACAATTGGGTAAGGGGTGAATGCCATGAAATACGGGATTTTGGGGATAAGCCTGTTGCTGGCCTTTGTGCTTTTGGCAGCGGGGTCTGTGAGCGCAGCAACACTCAACTTCGACAAATCGGTGACCTCCGGGGACGTGCTGAACGGTAAACTGGACATAGTCAAGGTGGGGGGATACGTGCAGGGAGACTACCAGTACTTCTATATAGAGACCAGGGATGCCGGGATCGATAGTCCACCTGTGAACTCATACCACTCTCTGAGCATAATCATAGACGCCGAGGTTGACGGGAGTGAACAGACGGAATACGTGGACATATACATCAAGTGGGAGAACGACAACGGGGTAGTGAACGTGTCAGGCCTGCTCACCACTGCCACGGGCGGACTCAACATGCTCAACGCGTCCAAGGGAGACATCGTGGTGAACGGAAACAGGGTGACAACCAGGATGCCGGCTGTCCTCCTTGAAAACGCCGACGTCCTCAACGTGGAGTTCGTAACGACCTACCTGGGCAGCGATGGATTCACTGGCGACGACGTGTACTACTACCCGAGTTCCTCCGGTTCGGGCGGTGGCGACAACGGCAGCACATCCGGCGGGGGATACGATAGCAACGCACCCCTGTGGGCATTCGGCCTGGTAGGCGTTATGTACTTTGCTTGCTTAGGAATCTGGTTCATCATATGGCTACTGGTGGCCCTCTGGGCGTACAAGGACGCAAAGAAGAAGTGCAACGAGCATCCGGGTCTGTGGTTCGTCGTTGTCTTCTTCCTTGGACTGATAGGCATAATCATCTACATCATCGTCGTCAAGGACGAGTGCCAGAAGAAGCAGATGGGCCAGGGTGCTTACTACGAGGCGCCTCCACCGCCACCGCAGTGAAAAAAATAAGAGGGCATTACTGCCCGCTGTATTTTTTCCATTTTTCTTCCAGTTTGGGATCCTTCAGGGTCTCTATGACGTAATTGGCCATCTCCTCGCCCGTCGCCCCATCAGGGCGGCCTGTCACCACGATCTTCCTCTCATATGAATTGCAGATGTCTATGGCCATGTTGAGCCTCTTCGCCTTCTCCGCGAATCCCAGGTGCTCGAGCATCATGGCGCCTGCCTTGATCATGCTCATTGGGTTGGCGTACTTGGCACGGCCCTCCTTCACCATGCGTAGCGCTGTGCCGTGGATCGCCTCGAACATGGCGTACCTCTTCCCGATGTTGGCGCTTCCCGCCGTGCCAACGCCCCCCTGGATCTGGGCAGCCTCATCCGTCAGGATATCACCGTAGAGGTTCGGGAGCACTATTACGTCGAACTGCGACCGGCGAGCAGGATCGATTAGCTTTGCGGTCATTATGTCAATGAACCAGTCGTCCCACTCGATCTCTGGGTAATCCCTGGCGACCCTCTCCGCGACGCTCAGAAACAGGCCGTCCGTCTTCTTCACGACGTTCGCCTTGGTAACCACGCTCACCTTCCCGCGATTATTCTTCTTGGCGTACTCGAAGGCGAGGCGTATTATCCTCTCAGCCCCCGGCTCAGTTATAACGCGGAAATCTATGGCGAGTTCGTCATCTATGGCGAATCCGCGGGAGCCGAGCATGTAAGCGCCCTCGGTGTTCTCCCTGAAGAACACCCAGTCGATCCCGAGATCGGGTACGCGCACGGGGCGGACATTCGCAAAGAGATCCAGAGCGCGGCGGATGGCCACGTTTGCGCTCTCGATATTCGGCCAGGGGTCCCCCTTCTTGGGTGTGGTGGTGGGGCCTTTAAGCAGGACATGGCACTTCTTTATCTCCTCCAGGACATCGTCCGGCACGGCCTGCATGTGCTTTACGCGGTTCTCTAT
>WAOY01000079.1 GCA_015520985.1 DHVE2 group archaeon | reverse complement strand
GATTCCGTTCCTGGAGAAGAGGACGTACATAATGACCATACACGACAACATAGGCGATGACAACGGAGACGGGGATTACGTTTACCCCACCGCCGGGGACATGTGGCCAAACAAGTGGCTATTCGATATAACTGAACTGAGGATATTCAACACCTCCTACGTTCTTGGCTTCGAGTTCCACTTCCGCTCAATGGGAAAGGTGGTGAACGGAAAGCCTATATGGAACCCCAAGTACGGGTTCCCGCACCAGATGATAAACATATACATCGACACGGACCGCAGGAGGGGGAGCGGAGCCACGGATATGCTCGAGGGCGCCTACGCGCAGGTACGCGACGATTTCGCATGGGAATACGCCATATCTGCCAGGGGATGGGATGTGTATCTCGCTAAGAATGATGGCACCGTGCTGAGGAACGGCGTTAGCGCTATTGCCGATTTCAACGAGTCCTCGGGGACATGGGACAACAACACCGTTACGGTGCGCGTATCCCTTTCTCTCATTGGAAAGAATTTCAGAAATTACGGTTACGTCATCGTCGTGGGCTCCCAGGACGAGTACGGGCCGGGGAAGTGGAGGATAGTGAATAAGAATGTGGGCCGCTGGAACTTTGGAGGGGGTACGGACACCATATACGACCCGGATATAATAGACATGATCACCCCGGCCGAGGCGAATGAGTCCTGGATAGATTCCAGAAGGCAGCAGGATATCCTCGGTTCTTACAGCGTGGAGGAGAAGAGATTTGCTGTTCTTCCAGGAATTGTCCTGCCATCCGGGCACGGTGGTGGGGGAAATGAAACGAACGAAACTGCGCCGGTTGAATCCGGTGGCGTATCGGCGGAGGTGTACGCATCATACATCATGGTTGCATTAGCCCTTGCCTTCGTTGCGGTGCACTACCTGTGGGTACGCATACCCAATGAGAGGAAAAAGAGGATCGCAAGGTACGGCAAGGTGGCGCTCCTTCTGTTTCTCATAGCGGGTTCCATAGCCCTCGTGCTCTACACGCCATCCACATCATCCCAGGAGGGCAAGAGGACCGTAGTGGTTTGGTTCACCTACACGCGGGGGAGCAAGGAGTACGATACCTTCATGCGAATGGTCGATGAGTACCAGCGGATGCATCCGGATATCGTGGTGAAGGCGGAGTGGCAGGAGTACAGTGCTGCGATAAACAAGTTCATCACCCAGGCCAATGCGGGTAACCCGCCGGACGTGATAAGGATTCCAAACGATAGGCTTGGTGAAGTTGCGGAGATGGGGTTCCTGGAGCCCCTGGATGGATACATGGACCCAACGCTCTGGCGCTCTTACCTCCCGCAGGCACTTGATGCCATGACCTACGACGGGCACCTCTACGCGTTGCCGGCGTCCTACGACTCTCTGCTGGTTATTTACAACAGGGACCTGGTGAAGGGGAACATCAGCGAGAACTGGACCCTGGAGGACATGGTTTCTATTGCGCAGAACTCCAGCGCCGAGTACGGGCTTGTGTTCCCGACCACCTCATCATACTGGTGGTTCCCGTTCCAGTACGGGTTCGGTGGGGAAATATTCCACGATGGAAAACCTGTGGTGAACGACAACGCCTCCGTGGCAGCCACGAAGTTCATAAGATCCCTGGTTTCGAAGGGCATAATGCCCAGGACGCCGGTGGACGAGCAGACGATGGTGACCTACTTCACATCGGGGAAGGCTGCGATGATCATAGAGGGGCCGTGGAAGATAAGCGAAATTCAACTCGCGGTGCCCAATTATGGCCTCGCAGTGCTCCCCAGGGCGATCAGGCCCCTTGCGCCCCTGGTGGGGTACAAGGGATACGCGATCGCGAGGGATTCGCCAAACAAGGCCCTTGCATTCGATCTGATAAAATTCCTGACATCCTACGAGGTGGAGAAGGAATTCGCGGTGAACGCGCACACCTCTCCCACGAGGTGGGATGTCTTCGAGGATCCCCAGGTTAAAAATGACACTATAATCCAGGTGCTGAGGGAACAGGCAAGCAGGGGGCAGACGTATCCCAATGTGCCGGAGATGAGCATAGTGCAGGAGAAGGTGACCGAGGCCCTGGGCAAGGTTTACGAGACGGGCATGCCCGTGGAAGAAGCTTTGAACATAGCGCAGGAGCAGATTGAGGAGAAGATAAGGGAGGTGCGCACTTGAACCGCAGGATACTCGCGGCCATCGTAGTCCT
>WAOY01000078.1 GCA_015520985.1 DHVE2 group archaeon | reverse complement strand
CCCAGGGAGAATACAACGTAACCGTGATGGCCATAGACGGCGATGGGTCCAGGAGCACCTACAAAAGGACTGTGCACATAAACGACACCGCACCCACCTGCGACTTCACTTACTCCCCCGATGTCATATACGAGGGAACCCCGGTGCATTTCGTCGCATCCTGGAATTCCTACGACCCGGTCGTGAACTGGACTTGGGACTTCGGAAACTCGCTGATGTACGGCAGTGAGGTGAATTACTCCTTCCCTTCGCAGGGCAACTACGAAGTGGTGCTCACGGTGCGGGACAGCGACGGCTCAACGTCCAGCGCGAGCCGCAATGTGCTCGTCATGGACACTCAGCCCGTGGTGAACTTCACCTACACCGGCGTGTACGAGGGAACACCCTTCCACTTCCGTGCCAGTGTGGAATCCTACGATCCCATCGCGGAATACTTCTGGGACTTTGGCGATGGATCCTTCTCGAAGGAGGAGAATCCCACCCACGTGTTCGCGGAGAACGGAACCTACTTCGTAACCCTGTACGTGAATGATTCCGACGGCTCAAACGTGAGTTACACCCTCGCGGTGGAGGTGGAGGACGTGGATCCTGAGGTCACGTTCACCCACGGCAGCGCCGTGGAAGGCGTGGCTGTGCAGTTCCACGCCAACGTGAGTTCCTACGACGGCATAACCTACCTGCGCTGGGACTTTGGCGACGGGTCCTTCTCTAACGAAGAGAATCCCACCCACGTGTTCGCGGAGAACGGAACATACAGAGTCACTATCACGGTGCGCGAGGCCGACGGCGACGAGGCATCGTTCTCGGAGACCATAGCGGTCCAGGACACCGTGCCCGATGTGAGGATGAAGATAGACGGGCCCTCGGTGGTGAACGAGGATGAGGCGGTGGTATTCAACGCCTCCGGCACCACGGCCTACGACGGCATAAAGGAGTACCTCTGGGACTTCAACTACGTGGAGGGGCACTTCTCGGCGGATGCCAGCACCACCGTGCCTCTGGCGAGCACCACCTTCCCGGAGATGGGGACGTACACCGTGGCGCTCATGGTGATAGACGGGGATGGAAGCGCATCCTATGCGTTCGTGCAGGTAACGGTTAACAACGTGGACCCGGTGGCCAACTTCACATTCACGGTGAGGGACAACGTGGTCACGGTGGACGCGTCGCCTTCCTATGATACACCCTCCGACAGGGAGGGCCTGATATACACATGGGACTTCGGAGACGGAAGCCCGGTGGTGCACGGCATGACCGCGCAGCACCGCTACACGAAGCCGGGGAAGTACACCATAACCCTGACCGTGGAGGACAACGACGGGGCGAAAAGCACCATAACCAGGGTCGTTGAGATCAGGACAGTACCTCCATCCCACACAGGGGCGTCCTCAGGGATATGGTACGTCATCCTCTTCCTGATACCCGTGATAGGCGGCCTGGCAGCGATACTGCTCTACATGAAGGGGAAGAAGGTGGTGATAGACGACGTCTACCTCATCTCAGACTCCGGGCTCCTGATACACCACGCGACCCGGAGACTCAAGCCGGACATGGACGAGGACATCCTATCAAGCATGCTCGTGGCGATACAGGAATTCGTGAAGGATGCCTTCAAGGGCGAGGACGACGTTGCATTGAAGAGCATGGACTTCGGGGACAAGAAGATATCAATACACAAGGGCAAGCACCTGTACCTTGCGGTGGTGAGCAACAGGAACGTGCCCAAGAAACTGGAGGAGAAGATAGCCAGGATCCTGGAGGAGATAGAGGAGAAGTACGGCAAAGTCCTGGAGTCCTGGGACGGCGACGTCAGGGCTTTCAGAGGAGTGGAGGAGATACTGAAGAAGATATGGGAGTGATCAGGCCACGCGGCGGAGAACCCTCATCCTCTTCATTTTGAGTTCCCTCGCGGCGTCGTCGCCCTTGAACGCCCGCTCCACCTCCTCCAGGTAGTCGAGGAGTTTCTTTACGGATTCGTAACTGGGATTGTTTATGTCCACCCCCGCCCTCTCTGCCTGCTTCCTCACTATGGGCATGGCGTCGTTCATGTCGCCGTAGTTCTTTGAGAAGTCGTAGATTATGAAGTCCAGGGCGTCCTTCACCGTGCGTATCTCCTTCTCCCCCACCTCACCCGTGCCCGAGGCCCGGGATGGAATCATGCGCCTGGCGAGTTCCAGGAACGCCTCCTCCACGTTCTCCCCTGTCTTGGCACTGGTGAGGAAGTACACGCTCCCGTACCTATTCGCAAGGTTCCTCAGATCATCTTCGCCAACCTCCCAGTTGTCCAGGTCCATCTTGTTTCCCAGGAATACTATGGGTATACCCGGCGCAATTTTGAAGAGTTCCGGGATCCAGTACCTCTCCAGTGAATCCAGGGTGCTCCTCCTGGTCAGGTCCACCACCATGAAAGCGCCCTCCGCGCCCCTGAAGGAGGCCCACTGAACCCTCTCGTATCCCTTCTGCCCCAGGACGTCCCATATCATTAAGGTGATCTCGTAATCGTCCACGCTCACCGTCTTCTTTGATACCCTGGTGCCTATCGTTGCAATGTACTTCTCGTCGAACTTGTTGAGAACGAAGCGGTTTATTAGGGATGTCTTTCCCACGCCGCCGTCGCCAAGCAGCACCATCTTTTTCTTGAGCACGGGCATATTTGCGCAATGTTAGAGGGAGTATATAACCCTTTATTCTCCGCGCTTCATGGAAGAACAACGCTCTGGAAACAGCCCGGATATCTAGATATCAGGCTGCGGATCTCGTACTTCTTCACCCAGTACAGCCCGTTCCTCTCGCGCACCGTGACGCCGAATAGTTCAACTATCCTCGCATCCCCGCGAAGTTGCACGTAGCCCTCGCTCAGCCCCGCGGGGATGAAGAAGGTTACGGGCAGCATGACTTCGTCCAGGGGGAGGGTGCACTCCTCCTCTATTCTCTTCAGGCACTCCTCGCTCACCTTCACCTCGCGATCTCCGTCGCGTATCACGGGATCTTTGATGAGTTCACTAACACTCCTGCGCCTCTTCACAACACCCTTATTCACGGCGAGTATCTCCTCGCGTAGGATGTTTTCAAGGGGCATAAAAATCGGGAGATGGGATTACCAGCCCCTCTCCTGGAGCCTCTCGCTCAGCTCGGATACCTCCTTGCCGGGCATACCCTGGAGACCCTTGGATACCTCCGCAACAACGCTGGGATCGTCGTAGTTGTGCACCGCTTCCACTATCGCCCGGGCCATCTCCTCCGGATTGGGGGACTTGAAGATTCCGGAGCCGACGAAGACCCCATCCGCACCTAACTGCATCATGAGTGCGGCATCAGCCGGCGTCGCTATACCACCTGCGGCGAAGTTCACCACGGGCAGGCGCTGGAGCCTCTTGATCTCCACGAGTTCCTTGTACAGCCCCTCTATGATGTCGTTCAGGGTGTATTTCCCGAATACGGGCTCATGCGGGTCTACTTCCAGGGGCATTCCGTTGAACTCCTTCACCCTCAGCAGGAGTTTCTGGTAGGATTCAGCGTACTTCCTAGCAATCTTGTATATCTCGGCGTCGTCCTTGTACCTGAGTTCCTCTATACCCCTGTTCACGAGCCTCATGTGGCGCACCGCTTCAACCACGTTGCCCGTCCCCGCTTCCCCCTTCGTCCTTATCATGGCGGTACCTTCCCAGATGCGGCGCACCGCCTCGCCCAGGTTGCGGGCTCCGCACACGAAGGGCACGGTGAATTCCCTCTTATCTATGTGGAAGAATGGGTCCGCAGGCGTGAGGACCTCGCTCTCGTCTATCATGTCCACCCCGAGAGATTCCAGTGCTCTCGCCTCCGCGATGTGGCCTATGCGCACCTTCGCCATCACGGGGATCGTGACCGCGTCCATTATCTCCTGTATCTTGTTGGGATCCGCCATCCTGGCCACGCCGCCGGCCTTGCGTATGTCCGCAGGAACCCTTTCGAGGGCCATGACCGCGACCGCGCCCGCGTCCTCCGCGATCTGGGCCTGCTCGGCGTTGGTTACGTCCATTATCACGCCACCCTTCTGCATCTTGGCGAATCCCCGCTTTACCAGTTCGCTACCGTACCTCAGGTTCTCCATGTTGAGTTCAAAGGGCATTTAGCATCACCTCATGCCCCCATGCCCCATTGGCATATTTACCTTTCGTATTACGTCCGGATCACATGCACCGAGCACGATATGCAGGGATCGTAGGCCCGTATTATCTTCTCCGCCTCCCTTCTTATCGCATCGTCGCCCATGTGCGAGATCTCCCCGAGCATATCCCGGAGCGTCCTCTCTATGTTCTCAGCATTCATAGCCGTGGGGGTTATTATGTTCACGTACCTCGCAGTGCCCTTCCTGAAGCGGTAATGATGTATGAGTAACCCACGGGGAGCCTCAATCATGCCGACGCCCTCTCCATCCTCCCTGCCCTTCACCATGCGTGGCTCGTATTCCCCCGTCTCCTCAGCGAGCTCCATCGCCTCGAGGGCGAAGTGAAGGTTCTCAATCGCCTGCGCGGCGTTTATCCACGCGACCCTCCTGCTTGGGAAGGAGACCCCGTATTTCTCCGCTATTTCCCTCGCCTCGTCCCTCAACCCTCTGTTCAGGTTCAGCCGGGAGAGCGCGCCGACCATGTAGTCCCTGCCGTCGAAGGTGGAGCGCTTCGCCGAGGAATAACCCACGACCTCCTCCCTTATGTGCTTAATGTACTCCTCTGGCGGATATGCTCCCCTGGTGGATCCCAGGAGCCCCCGGTAGATGGGAATACCATCGCCGACGAGGGAGACAAACTCGCAATCCCTCTCAAATTCTGGGTAATCCAGGCCGAGAAATATCTCGGCGGTCTCCACCAGCAGGGGATACAGTTCCTTCATGGTCTTCGCGTACCTTTCAAGCATCCTTTTGG
>WAOY01000077.1 GCA_015520985.1 DHVE2 group archaeon | reverse complement strand
CTTTATATGGGGCAGTTGCCCCCAAAATTCACAACTGGTGCTGTATAAGACGGGGTTTCTAAATTTTATATCTCTGAAATAATGTTTACTAAAAAGTGGGGGCACTGGGATTCGAACCCAGATCCGCGGGTCACTCCTGCGGTCAGCGCTCCAGTTAGTCATCATCTTTCAGCTGACCCTCTTCTCATCACGTAACTGGAGCCCGCTAGGATGCCTGGTTACCCCATGCCCCCTTGAATACGGGTATTTTCAACGAAGATATAAACCTTACCCTGTATTTCGAAATCATTAAATACCGCGCCCCTCTTTTTTCCTCGGGCCAAGAGCCAGAGCGCGGCTACGGGAAGTGGATACCTGCGGCCCTAAATTCCGAAAGGGAAGGGTTTGGAAAGGGAAACCGCAGGTGTCCCTTCCTGAGGAAAGTCCCCCCTCCTTCGGGCAGCCGGCCCCGCGCAAGCGGGGGTCCCGAGAGGGACGGCAACGGAGCAGAAACGACACAGCCCGCGGGGCAGGATGATTCCCTGCGGATGACGTTCCCGCGGGATTTGATGAAACGGCCGACCCCGGCGGAGCAAGCCCAAGCCGCGCCTGTGAGCTGCCCGACGAGGCGCAGGTAGGGCGCTTAGACGGATGCCGCAGAGGGGGCACCTACGGTTTCTCCCTCTACCCTCTTCCCTTCAAAGGGAGGGGGTTTGAAGGGGGAACCGCAGGTGCCCCCTCAACAGAAGGGGGCTTACTCCTGGCACTTGGCCCACAAAATTATAAAAAGGTGTCAGAGGCTCACCCAGACGAAATAAGCGACGAAAACCGCTGCCAGGAGGTACATTATCCAGCTTATCTCCCTGTGCTTCCTCGTGGCCAGTTTCACGATCACGTACGTTATTATCCCCGCACCTATGCCGTCAGATATGCTGTAAGTGAAGGGCATCATTATCAGCGTGAAGAACGCGGGTATGAATTCGGTGTAGTCATCGAAGTCTATGTGGGCCAGGTTCGAGAGCATGAACAGGCCAACGAGTATGAGCGCGGGTGCAGTCGCCGCCGCTGGTACCAGGGCCACTATTGGCGTGATGAAGAGCCCGATGAGGAATAGGCCAGCCACCACGACGCTTGTGAGTCCGGTTCTTCCCCCTTCCTCCACGCCGGCGGCGCTCTCTATGTACGTGGTCACCGTGGAAGTGCCCATTAGTGCGCCGAACGTCGTGCCCAGGGCATCGGTAAGTAGCATCCTGGTGAGGGACTTCTTCGGGATGTTCCCATTCTCGTCCAGATCACCGACCTTGGCAGATAGACCCGTGACGGTGCCCAGGGTATCGAAGAAGTCCACCATGAAGAAGGCGAATATGACCCCGAGGGCCCCCGCATTCACCAGGCCCTGGAAGTCCATGTGAAACGCGATGGGCGCCGGCGATGCTGGGAGAGATATCGGGGATGATGGAAGCGCGAAGCCGGCGGGGTAAATAACCGAGGCCGCATTCGGGTCCATAGAACTCCATACCACCGCTATGGCCGTGCTGGAGAGAATGCCCCAGAGAAGCGCACCCTTGACGCGGTTCACGAAGAGCACGATGGTGATAAGGAGGCCAATCACTGCAACTATCGCGTCGGGAGCGAGAAGATTGCCCATGGATACCAGCGTCGCAGGGTTATCCACGACGATGTGCGCATTCTCCAGGCCTATGATGGAGAGGAATAAACCTATGCCCGCCCCTATGGCGTACTTGAGATTTTTGGGAAAGGCGTTAGCAACCAGGGTCCTAACGTTAGTCACGGAGAGGCCTATGAATATGAGGCCCTCAACGAAAACCGCTGCCAGGGCCACCTGCCAGGTGTAGCCCATCGCGAGAACGACGCTGTACGCGAAATACGCATTGAGGCCCATGCCCGGAGCAAGAGCGTAGGGCTTGTTGGCGTAAAGGCCCATCAAGATCGTTGCGAATGCGGTCGCGATAACGGTCGTGGTGACGAGGGGTGCAAAGGGCATTCCCGTCGCGCTTAGAATGGCGGGGTTCACGAAGATTATGTAGGCCATGGTCATGAATGTTGTTATCCCCGCCATGACCTCGGTCCGTACCGTTGATCCCCTCTCGCTCACTCTGAAAAAGGAGTCCAGCTTTGCTGCGAGAGCACTCATCGCTGGATTATGAAAAGGATGTATAAAATAATTTTCTCAGAGCCCCCAGAAGGGCTTTTCCTTCCTCTTTATCCTTGCAATCTCCTCGAGAACTTCCTTATCCTCGTAACTCAGATTCATGCGGAATAACTGCCTCGCATGTTCCTCAGGGATGTCAATGTAGTATATCTCGTCTGGCTTTAGCTGCCTCCCTATCGTCACTCCATCTATAGCAACGGCGACCTCTTCGCCCATGATGGCCTCCACGACGTTGTTATCATCCTTGCGTATGCTCTTTATCCTCCCCACGACCTTGCCATCCTCCCTGAGTATTCTCTGTCCAACCCTTATTCTCCCCCCGAGAACCCTGACTCCGACTATGGCGGGCTTGCTCAGGCGGAATATGTACTCGGCGAGGATCTTAAACTTGCCGGGGAAGGTGATTTCCATTCTCTTCTCCCTCTCCATCTCCCTCTTCTTCTCCTCCACCCACTTCTTGTACTCCTCCACGATCTGGTAAATCACCTTGTCCACGAATAGGTTTATCTTCTGCGCCTCCGCCTGGGCATCGGGCAGCACGCGGACGTTAAATCCGAGAATAACGCGGTAGAGAGGATTCTGTATCGTCTGCGCATCTATTATATCCCTCTTGGAAATATCGCCAATGTCCGCCTTCTTTATGGGTATTCCCTCCTGCTCAAGCTCGTAGGCAAGGGCTTCTAAAGAGCCGAGAGCGTCCGCCTTGATTATCACTCCTTCCTCGCTGGTCTTGATATTTATCGTCGTCTCCCTCCTCACGCGCTCAATCACCTTTTCGATGTTTTCATTTGCAACCAGCACCGGTGCACCCGCCAGGGCGTTCTCCAGGTTCGGCGCTGCAATCTTTATGCCCGCCGCAGCATGCACCTCGTCGACGCTCATGAACTTGTCCCTCGGATCCCGCATCTCGTCCAGGGGCTTGGGCTTGAGAATCGCCTTTATCTTCGTCACAATTGGCTCGTCCTGGCTTCCAACCACGATGGTATCGCCCTTCCTGAAGGTGCCCGAGTAGACGATGACGTCGATTGTTTTCCCCAGTCCCCGCTCCTCCTTCACCTCCAGCACCGTTCCCTCGCCGGGACCCTCTTCCGTGCGCAGGTTCTCCTCGAGGAACCTCTGCGCCAGGCCAACGAGTATCAAGAGGAGATCCGCTATTCCCACGCCCATCTTCGCGCTCATGGGAACAATCGCGACATTTCTCGTAAAATCCGTTATGCGATCGTAGCGGTCCGAGGAGAAGCCCAGTTCGTACATCTTCTCCACTATCTGATATATCTTCTCTTCCACCGCCTGCACCACGTGCTCCTTCTGCTTCTGTATCGCCATTATGAACGGGACATCCTCGTCGCTCTTCCACCCGCGAATCCTGTCAATTTTGTTCGCCGCAATCACGAAGGGCGTCTTGTACCTCTTGAGGATGTTTATCGACTCGACGGTCTGGGGCATTATCCCCTCGTTTATATCTATCACAAGAACTGCCAGATCCGCGAGGGCGCCTCCCCTCGCTCGGAGAGTGGTGAAGGCCTCGTGGCCAGGCGTGTCTATAAAGAGAAGCCCGGGGACCTTGAACTTCTTCCCCCTCATAAGGGGCCCGCAGATGCGGTATATCGCATCTATTGGGACCTCCGTCGCACCGATGTGCTGGGTTATCGCCCCGGCTTCCCTTCGTACAATCGATGTGCCCCGAATTCTGTCCAGCAAGGTTGTCTTGCCGTGATCAACGTGACCGAGAACGCTCACTATGGGCTGCCTGATGTTCATGCTGCCCCCATGCCACTGCGGTAATTAAAACTTCTCAATTCAGGTCCTTCATCTTCCTGGGTACGTTCTTCCATCTCCAGGTCCCATTGATTATCTCCTCCTCGCTGAACCCACGCGCCTTGAGATACCTGAACCACTTCCAGTAAAGATTCGGATGCGTTCTCCGTACATTGTGGAACTCCGCATTGAGCATCGCGGGGCACATGAAGCAGCCGATGCGCTCGTAGCCCATGTCGTATAGGGGGTTGTAGGGCAATCCCCGCATGTGGATGTATAGCCACACATCCAGGGCGAGCCAGTCGATTATGGGATATATGACCTTGAGGTTCCCCAGGCGGGATTCGCGGCCCTTCGTCATACGCGCCATGGACTCGTACCTGCGGGAGCCGTCCACCATGGTGCCCCGGAACCTTTTGAGCTGCTGAAGCTTGAGGATCTTTGTGCACCACCTAGCGTCCTTAGCGGGAATCCCGTGCTCCTCGGCAAGTTCCCAGAAGGTCTTTTTTGGCCTCACCTCAATCAGTTCGATTCCGAGGAAATCGGCGAAGTTGTAGACGAAGCGCTCCGTCTCCGGGAATTCAAGGCCAGTGTTGGCGAATATCGCCTTATCGACGCCTGCCAGGTGCCCGAGATACAGTGCAACTTCGCTATCTTTTCCGCCGGAGAAGGCAACGTAATCCGCCTTCATCTTCCTTATGTACCTAACCGCCTTCTTCTCCCTCTCTGCGAGGTAGGATAGGTTCGCATTTACCGCGTCCCTCATCGTGCTCTTCTTTCTCGGCCTCACCCTCCTGCAGAACACATCTTTAACGCGGGTGCCTTTATCCCCGCGCACTGCCACGCCGATGCAGTCACCCGATGCG
>WAOY01000076.1 GCA_015520985.1 DHVE2 group archaeon | reverse complement strand
TCGTCCAAGTAAATACCATCTAAGTTGTTTGAGATGGTGTTCTTCCGTAGGGTGTTAGAGGACGACTCATACATGTAGATACCACCCCAACTGTTGTTTGAAATGGTGTTGTTCGTGAGGATAACGGAGGATGAGGAGCCCAGGGTGATACCTACCCCATCGTTGTTTGAAATGGTGTTGTTCGTGAGGATAACGGAGGATGAGTACTTCAGGATAAGTACACCCCTGGTGTTGTTTGATACAGTGTTGTTCTCGATAGTTCCATTGGTTGCATTGTAAAGCGTTATTCCTGTTCCGAAGAAGTATGGAGAGGAATGGAAAGATGCGTTGTGCAGGTACGTGCTCCTGATTATGAAGTGCACCGTTGTATTGCCTATGTAGATGGCGTTTCCGGCGCCGTGGGCGTCTATGTCGTAGCCCTCTATGATGTACGGATTTCCTTCGCTTCCATCTCCAGGCCAGCCCTCCTGCTCCGCCATCCGGGCAAATTCAGTATCGTTGTTGATCCGTATTATCCCGTGCGTCGCATATCTCGAATCCATGGCGTACTTTTCCACTGTTTTATATTCCCTGGTGTTCCCCACAGCAAAAAAGATCACTGCCATCAGCAACACGATCCCCACTGCAAAGATAACTCCTTTATCCCTCATAATGCAGTATATTGTAAAATTGGTATATAATTTTTGTTGGTGGAATAAATCTGTTTGAAAATTGAAAATTTCAACATGCCCTGCGCGGCAAAGCATTTTAATACCATACCGCATTCCAAAGGCAGGTGGAAGGAAATGGAGGAGTACAACGCCAAAGCCATTCAGATACTCCAGGACGCGGAGGCCGTCCGGAAGAGGCCCGGGATGTACATAGGCAGCACCGATGAGCGCGGTCTGCATCACCTCGTGTACGAAGTTGTGGACAATTCCATAGATGAAGCACTCGCTGGATTCTGCAAAAATATCACCGTCATAATACATGAGGATGGGAGCGTGAGCGTCGAGGATGATGGCCGCGGCATCCCCGTGGACATTCATCCCGAGAAGGGGAAGAGCGCCCTTGAAATCGTCATGACCGTTCTCCACGCCGGGGCGAAGTTCGACAAGAAGGCGTACCGCATAACCGGTGGGCTGCACGGTGTGGGTATCCACGTGGTGAACTTCCTATCCCAGTGGCTCCGCGCTTACGTAAGGCGCGACGGAAAGGTCTACTTCCAGTGGTACGTGCGGGGAGAACCGCAGACGGAGGTGAAGGTGATAGGGGAGGCGAAGAGGGGCAGGTTCAGGTACAACGGCTTCGAGGAGGAGTTCCGCTACGAGAGAGGCACGTACATACGCTTCAAGCCAGACCCTGAAATTTTTGAGACGACGGAGATCAAGTATGAGACGATACGCAAGAAACTCATGTACCTGGCGTTCCTGAACAGGGGGATCCGCATAGAGATAGAGGATCGCCGCACGGGCAAACACGAGGAGTTCTACTACGAGGGGGGCATCGTCGAATTCGTGAGGTACCTGAACGAGGGGAGCAACGTGCTCCACAGGGACGTGATATACGGCTACGAGGAGCAGAATGGAATAATAGTGGAATTCGCTATGCAGTACAACGACAGCACCTCGGAAAATCTGCTCGCATTCGTGAACACCATAAACACCATCGAAGGTGGCACGCACGTCTCGGGGTTCAGAAGCGCCCTCACCAAGGTGATAAACGACTTCGCAAAGGAGAAGAAGATTGCGAAGGACATAACCCTCCAGGGCGAGGACGTGAGAGAGGGGTTAACTGCGGTTCTGCACGTTCGCCACCCCAACCCGCAGTTCGAGGGGCAGACGAAGGCGAAGTTGGGGAACAGCGAGGTGAAGGGCATAGTCTTCTCCGTGGTAACCAAGCACCTCAAGAGGTACTTCGAGGAGCACCCGGATGTCGGCACGATAATAGCGAGCAAGGCGGTCGCCGCGGCCAGGGCGAGGATCGCTGCGAGGAAGGCGAGGGAGATTGCAAGGCGCAAGAGTTTCCTTGAATCCCTTGACCTCCCGGGCAAGCTGGCTGACTGCTCCGAGGAGAACCCTGAGAAGGCGGAACTGTTCATTGTGGAGGGAGATTCCGCCGGGGGCTCCGCAAAGCAGGCCCGCGACAGGCACTTCCAGGCAATTCTGCCTCTTCGCGGTAAAATTCTGAACGTGGAGAAGGCGCGCATAGACAAGGTCTTCAAGAACCAGGAAATCCGCGCACTTATATCCGCGATAGGCACCGGGGTCAAGGAAGATTTTGATTATTCGAAGCTCAGGTACCACAAGATAATAATAATGACCGATGCGGACGTGGACGGTGCGCACATAAGAACCCTGTTACTGACTTTCTTCTACCGCTACATGCCCGAGCTCATCGAGAGAGGGCACGTTTACATCGCTCAAGCGCCGCTGTACCGCATACAGAAGGGGAAGGAGGTGTACTACGTCTACAGCGACGAGGAGAAGGAGGAAATGCTCAAGAGGATGCCCAACGCAACTGTGCAGAGATTCAAGGGCCTGGGTGAGATGAACCCGCAGCAGCTGTGGGAGACCACCATGGACCCGGAGCGAAGAAGGCTTATAAGGGTCACCATAGAGGACGCGGCGGAGGCGGATCGTCTCTTCTCGATTCTCATGGGCGAGGCCGTGGAGCCGCGGAGGGAGTTCATAGTGCAGCACGCGCGGGAAGTGATGAATTTAGACATCTAAATCCTGTACCACCTCGTCCCTTCCTTCGTGTCCTCTATCTTTATCCCCATCTCCGCGAGGGAATCGCGGATCTTATCCGCGAGGGCATAATTCTTCTCTTTCCTCAGCTCCGAGCGGATTTCCAGGAGGAGTTCCACCATCTTCTCTTCGGAGCCGCAGTCCTCGCCGCGGGGGAGGATGTCGAATATCTCGTCTATTCTGCGAAGGAAATCCAGCGCGCCCTTGGCTTCCCGCCCCTTCATGTTCCTGGCCAGGGAGATGAACTCCAGGTAATGCTTCATGGCCTCGCGGGTGTTGAAATCGTCCGCCAGGGCATTGAGGATTTTCTCCTCGTACTCGTTGCATATTTCGCATTCCCCTTCTCCCTCGTCGAATTGGAGGAGATGGGAATATGTGGCGTGTATCTTCTCCATGAGTACCACAGCATCCCCGAGGTTCTTCTCGCTGAAGTCGAAGGGCTTGCGGTAGTGGGCGTTGAGGAACATTATGCGTATCGCTTCCGGCGGATATTTTTTGAGGAGATCTCGAATCAGGAACACGTTGCCTATTGACTTGCTCATCTTCTCCTTCTCGAAGCTCACCAGGCCGACATGCATCCAGTAGTTCACGAAGGGCTTGCCGGTGGCGGCCTCGCTCTGCGCAATCTCGTTCTCGTGGTGCGGGAATATTAAATCGGAGCCACCGCCGTGGATATCCAGCGTCTCGCCGATGTACCGCATGCTCATGGCGCTGCACTCGATGTGCCACCC
>WAOY01000075.1 GCA_015520985.1 DHVE2 group archaeon | reverse complement strand
GGCTCGATACTGGCGATCTGCGATATGCCGTCGATTATGTTGAACACGAAGAAGTAGAGGATGGCCACTATTGTAAGCGCCACTGCACCGTTCTTGAAGAAGGTGGAGAAGAGGTATGTGAAGGCGAGGAGCCCCACGTAAAAGATCAGGGAGTAGAGGAGAGAATAGTAATACTCCGTGGGCACCGAGGAATGGAAGTAATAAACGTAAATCCCGCCGGAGAGGTAGTACAGGAGGATTATCATGGTTCCGGCGAGGAGCGAGGCAATGTACTTGCCCCAGTAGATCACGTACCTCCTTATAGGGTTCGGGAAGAGAAAGTACCCGGTCTTGTTCTGGTACTCCGACGCTATGGCATCGCCTCCGAAGAACAGCGCAGTGAGAACAACCAGGGTGGGCGCGAAAGAGGCGAAATTGGATGCGCTCTTCTTCAATTCCTCATCCGCCGGGTTGCCGAAGGTGGAATATACGTAGACGAGGAGAGCGATGACGATGAATGTTATTATCAGGAGGATGTAGAGGCGCTTCGCCCTTATATAATTCCGGAACTGGTATTTGGACACGGTGAGCATCTGTGCGAAATCATTCATTGTTTTCACCCCCTATGAGCTGCAGGTACGCCTTCTCAAGGGCCATCCCCGAGGACCTGTATTCCACCACACGAACCCCTATGTCTACGAGATTCCTCAGAATCTCGTGCTGCATCTCCGCGCCGTCCTCGAAGTCGATGCGCACCCTGGACGGCGTGATTCTCTCCACGGACCTCACGCCCCTTATCTCCATGACTCTATCCGCAGGGATCTCCCCCATCGCAGTTACCTCCACTGAATGTCCGCGGAACTTTTCCGATATGGCTTGTATGGAATCGTAAAGAAGCAATTCTCCGCGATTAATCATCGCGACCTCATCGCAAACTTCGGTGACCTCCGGTAAAAGATGCGAGGACATGAAAATCAGGCGGTTGTCCCTCTTCAACCCCTTTATGACCTCCCTGATCTCAGCCATTCCCCTCGGGTCCATGCCCGTGGTGGGCTCGTCCAGGATTATTATAGAGGGATTCGTAACCAGTGCCGCCGCGAGGGCGATTCTCTGCTTCATCCCCTTTGAGAACTTCCCAATCTTCTTGTTTCTCCACTCGTACATTCCAACCTCTTCCAAAGCGCCCTTGATGTCGCACCTGCTCGCGAACCTTATGCGGCAGAGCATCTCCAGGTTCTCCACGGGCGTTAGGTACGGGTAGAAATCCGGCGTCTCTATAAGGGCACCGACGTCACGGAGCGCATTCTTTATATCCCTGGCCACGCTGTACCCGTTGATTATCGCCTCCCCCCTCGTGGGGTTGAGGAGGTGCGTGAAGAGTTTCAGCGTGGTGGTCTTTCCGGCGCCGTTGGGGCCCAGGTACCCCACGCACTTCGATCCCGAGATCTTCAGGTTCAGGTCCCGCAGGGCATAGAACTCGCCGTATTTTTTCGTGAGATCCACCGCTTCCATGTATGCGTCCATCACCATCGCCTCCATCTGGATATCAGGTACCCCACAGGAATCACCACTGCGAAGAGAATGGGAATTATGTAAAAACCGGCAGAGAGAGATATCCCCTGCGTGGCATGGATGAAGATCGCGTAGTACGTGAACATCAGGATAATGCCAGCGCAGTCCATGGCGAGGATTATCGTTTTCAGATAGGCATCGCGGGGGAATTGCATCTTGCCCGGGTGCACGAAAAGGGGGTGCTTCCTGCCCAGGTATATGAACAGGTATGCGATGGCTATCATTCCGGCGGAGAGGAGCGAATACAGGAGGAGAAAATCTCCTTTCGTGCTCCACCCGTTGGGGTTGCCCGCGGCGTCAAAGTGGGCGGCGAACACGTCTGGAAGCGAGGGGTATGTGAGGAGAATGTAAAGGAAGAGCAGTCCGTAAATTAACGCCGGTGATATCTCCCAGGGGAGACCCGCCTTGATAGGAGTGATCCTCTCCGATGAAGCCCGTGCATCCTTAGCGC
>WAOY01000074.1 GCA_015520985.1 DHVE2 group archaeon | reverse complement strand
TGAGGAATGCGGCCATTCGAGCGGTACTGAATTCCAACTACCTGAAGGAGAGGATAAAGGAGCACTACGTCCTTCCGCACAAGGATCTCAGGAAGCATGAGTTCGTGGTGCGGCCCAAGAATGCAAAGGCGCTTGATGTTGCGAAGCGCCTGCTCGACTTCGGAGTTCATGCGCCTACGATTTATTTCCCGCTGATCGTGCACGAGGCTCTCATGATCGAGCCCACGGAGAGCGAGAACAAGGAGACCCTGGACAGATTCGCAGACATAATGATACAGATAGCCAGGGAAGCCGAGGAGAATCCTGAAATTTTGCACGAGGCGCCTCACAACACCGCCGTCAAGAGGGTGGACGAGGTACTTGCAGCTAGAAAACCAGTGCTGACATGGAAGGACAGCAGGGAAAAGGTTAAGTAAATTCCCCGCTTATTTTATTTTTATGAGGATACTGTCCCTTGCGTTGTTCGCCCTGCTCGTTTTGGCCCTTTTGCCACAGGCCACCGCCGCGGGTCCGGGGGATATAGAGGTAAAGAGCGACCTGCAGATTCTCGACGTCATGGATGTCTTCGGGGGCCACATAACCTGGGTGATACACGGTGAATATGCGCGGGAGCTTAGGCAGGCCATAGGGGAGAAGTACGGAGTGACCACGATAGACCTGGGAACAGCTTCCAGGTACTTCAAGGGAGACCTCGAGAGGGTTATAGAGAACAACCTCTACGGGTGCGGCTACCTTGGCTTTGTCCGCGTGACCAGAGCGGATCCCCTGCACGACGACACCCAGGGCATACTGAACGACGAACATGACGTGGAGGGACTGATCGGCGACGTCAACTCCGACGATCCCATCGTTATCAGGATGCTGATCCGCGGACACCCCGTGGATGGGAGGCATTTTGTGACATCTGAGAACATATCCTTCGCTCCCTTCTACGCCCTCGTGTCAAACGCCTCGGAAATGGCGAAATTCAACCTCAACTCTGCGAAGGTCTCCGTGGAGCACCGGGAGATAATAGCGGGCCTTGGAAGTTTCAGAATTCCCGAAGGCACGTTCACCCTCCGACTGATCATAGGAGAGTTCTTCATGAGCAACGGTGGGTGGGTGGAGTATCATTCCTTCGATCCAATCAACTCGCCCATAGTCCTCTTCGTGGTGTATATAATCGCGATCTACGTGCTCAGCTGGTTCCACACCGCGTTGCGGGGTGAGAAGGCCGGAACACTTATGGAGAAGAAGGCGCGCAGGTTCACCACGGCGATGAAGATTGTTCTCCTCGTCGTTTACCTTGTGCTGCCCCTGAGCGGAATGTACTATATGATAATAATAGGCGCCGCCGTGGCCGCCGGTTACCCCGTGGTTAGGAAGATCTACGGCTCGTAGGTCTTGTACAGGTTGTGCTCTATGCCGAGTTGGTCCAGCACCTTACCCGCGATGTATTCAGCGACGTCTTCCACAGTCCTCTGTCCCAGGTAAAAGGCGGGCACTGGGGGCATGATGACAGCGCCCATGAGTGACAGTTCGTGCATCCTCTTAAGCGTGACCGTGCTCAGCGGGGTTTCTCTCGGAACAACGATCAACTTTCTCCGCTCCTTCAGGGCCACCGAAGCGACGCGGGTAATCAGGTTATCCCCAATACCACACGCTATCTTTGCGAGGGTGCTCGTGGAGCAGGGCACAATCACCATCGCATCGAAACGGTGCGTTCCAGAGGCTATATCCACGTTCATATCTTCATTGTCGTAAACTTTCCTGGCGAGATTTCTGATATCTTCCAATGTTTTCCCGGTTTCTTCCCTCATTATCTGGGCAGCGTTCTTCGATATTATCACCACTGTGCTCTCTTTGGGCAGATTTTCCAGAAGTTTGACCGCGAGGAGCGAACCCGATGCGCCTGATATGCCGACCACTATCTCCATACCCGAGCAAATACACCCGCAGTAATTAACCTTTTCCGGCGAGGTGTTTCATTTAAGAAAAGTTGTTATACTTTCAAGTGTAACAATTTTCGTAAAGTTTAAATATTCATTTTTCATGCACTTGATTGAGGTGATTCAGATGAAGTGGGGTATACTGGCAGTAATCACGCTCGGCCTGATATTCGCGGGAGTGTACGGGGCAATGGTCGCCCACGGGGGAGACGCGACTGTGGACGTCAAGGTTTACCTCGTGAAGGGCGACGAGAAGGTTAGCGAGATTTCTCCCGGTGACAACGTCAAGATCGCCGTAGAGGTTGAGAACACCGGGGATACTGCCTTCGCCCTGAGCCCCCATGCACCCGTATTCGCCTATGCTGATATATACAGGTACAACGGCGGGGACCTTGAGAAGGTGGAGAGCGTCAAGTTCGAGAGCAAGTACGTGATGTACCACGTCGTGATGATCGAGCCCGGCAGGAACTACACCGCCTACATAGACTGGACTGTTCCCGACAACGTCAGCGGTATACTCTACATAGAGGCCTGGGCCGGCAACGCTCCCAAGGGCAACGTCACTGTGACCGTTGCTGGTACTTCCACTAACGCCTACAGCAACGAGGGAGTGGAGGTGTACACCGACAGCCTCGTGTACTTCGCTGGGGACGTGGTGCACATAAAGGTGGTAAACAACGGAGATTCGGTTGCAATCTTCGGCTCCGGGTTCACCGTGGTGGACGACTACGGCAACGTGGTGGCCCAGAAGGTGTGGAGGCACCAGGTAATCTTGCACCCCGGTGAGAGCGTGGAGTACACCTGGACCGTGCCCGATGGCCTGGAATCCGGCTGGTACTACATCTACGCCGGTGGGAACAGCTACGCCATAATCTTTATTTACTGAATTTTTTCACGATTACCCCACCCTCCTTACCTTATTTCTACCTTGTCTCCGTTTTTAAGGACGGCTACCCTTTTTTCTCCGAAATTCTCGAGGAACCACTCGGGGTGCTCCGTGTGAACGGGGATTATCAGGTCTGGGTCGATGGTGTCTATTATCCACTCCAGGTCCTCGGGGGGAGCGTGGCCCGAGGCGTGGAATCCACTGTCGAACTCAGGCTTACCATTATTGGGATTTATTCTGTATCCCACGGGTTCAATTCCAAAGCGCCTGAGCCAGTTGTCCAGGGTGATGAAATCAAGCACCATGTCCTCGTTGAACGCCTCGGTGGACGAGTAGAGGTACGTGCCACCTTCCGGCTTTATGTCCAGCAGGTTCGGAAGGTCATAGAGGGAGAAGGCGAGTATGTATCCCGCCGGGTCTCTTTTCACTTCTTCTGGCTCCACTATCTTCCCGTCCCAGAGCTCGCTGACCCCCGCCGGGTGCCCTCCGCCTCGCCCCAGGTACTTCATCCACCACTCCTTTTTCTCAACGGATTTTTTGTACACTTCAATGTTTTCCGTGCTGATCTCTGTGCCCGCGGCTACCAGACCCTCCAGGGCATAGGCATCTTTCTCCGTTATTAGTAGGGTTCTCCCCGTCTTTCTAGCTATTCGGGAGAACAAATTCAGTCTCTCGAAGTTTCTCGGGGAGAAGTCCGCTATTACCAATCCATCAGCGTCATCAACAACTCGCAGTGAATTTTCGTAAACATCATCCTCGCTCACGTACTCGTGCGCATCATTCGAAGTTCTCGTCCCTTCGATTATCAGTACGGACGCATCCTTTGCGCTCTTTGCGAATTCTTCACTGCTTTTTCCCCTCTCACCGTGGAGACGAATGTCGCCGGTGTAGGCGATGGTGGCATCTCCCGTGATCACGTACGCGGTGGATCCGTATATTGAATGATCCACGGTGTATGCTC
>WAOY01000073.1 GCA_015520985.1 DHVE2 group archaeon | reverse complement strand
GTAATAGCTTTTTCCGTCGGAGTGCACCACGAAGTAAGCGTAGGCGTAATTCTCCGAGAGGAACTGCAGGAACCTCAGCGGGGTGGTGCGGTTGATGCTGACCGCGTCCACATCGATGTACATATCCATGACTGAGAAGATTGCGGGATCCCAGAGCATGGAAAAATCGTCGTCCAGGAACACACCGCTCTCCAACGCGGGGGTGAAATCACCCTGGATATACTTCTCCACCCTCTTGATGTACCCCATTATCTCAGTGACGTTGTTCCCATCGCCTGAGGAGCGAAGGATCCCGACGTATATCTCGGGGAGGTAATCCCCGGAGGGGGTGTCTATTATTCCGTCCCCATCCCCGTCGATCCACTCGCCGTTCAGGTCCATGTAGTAGTACGGGAACTCTATGACCTCGGATGTGTTGTTATCGTGATATTTTTTGAGAGGGATGTTTCCCACGAGGACTGCGCCGCTTATGCCTGAAGCGCTGTACTCGCCCTTTAACAGCCCCCTTATGTCTTCCGGATCCATTCTACCAGCGTCTTTCGTGATTATGCGGCAATCATAGCTGTTCTTCAGCATCACGTCTTCGAGGGATTTCAGCGCGGGCTCGATTTCGCCGTATATGGTGTGGTTCACCAGCGCAATAACAGTGCATCCGTTTTCTCCTCTCTCCAGGCCATAGCCCTCCGCGGAATGCACGTTCACTGGAAAAGATGCGAGGATCACCGCGGCAAGGAGAGGGTAAACAATCCATTTTAGCCCCATGGGTGATACCTGATAAGTTGCAATACTTAACTTTTTCCACGAAAGCCCGCGGTGCATGGGAGGAAAAAAGTTAAATTCTCAAGAGCATTACGGCCTTGAAAGGGCAGGTGGCAGAGAGGTTATGCGCGGGACTGCAGATCCCGTTTACTCGGGTTCGAATCCCGACCTGCCCTCTGTTGCAAAAGTTTTTATAAGTTCTGACGAATTATGGACCCATGGACATTGAGATTCACGAGATGAAAAAGATAGACCTCCGAGACGCCGTGATTCTGGACGGATTCCCCTCCGTGGGTCTGGTGAGCTCCATAGTCGCGAATTACGCAATAGAGGCTCTGGGGCTGGAGCAGATCGCAATAGTGGACAGTGAGTACTTTCCCTCCGTAGCCCTGGTGCGCAACTGGGAACCGTTGAACCCCGTGCGCGTGTACGGCGGACGCATCAAGGACGGCACAAAGATCGCGGTCTTCGTGTCGGAGTTTCAGGTTCCCGTCCACATCATCAAGCCCCTAGCGTCTCTCATCCTGGACTGGGCGGACGAAAAGAGGGCGGAGATGATAGTCACTCCAGAGGGCCTTATAGCGGAGCAGGTGAAGGAGAAGGTGGACGTGTACGGGGTGGCAAGCACCGAGTACGCATCCAAGAAGATTCCCGATTACGTCATCAGGTTCGAGGAGGGCGTGATAACCGGGGTATCTGGCGTGCTGCTCACCGAGGGGAAGAAGAGGGAGAGGGACGTGATCGCGCTCCTTGCGGAGGCCCATCCAGACTACCCGGATGCCCGGGCCGCTGCCAGGATCGTGGAGGTCCTCAACGACATGCTGGGAAGCGTAAAGATTGATCCGAAGCCCCTCTACGAGGAGGCGGAGAAGATAGAGAAGAACATAGAGGAGATCCGCAAGAAAGCGTCGCAGGTGAAGCAGGTGCCCAGGAGCTACATGTACGCCTGAACTCTTATTTTTCTCCCATCCACATTCACCTTAGCCCCGAATTTTTCCACCAGCCACAGGTTCGTCCTAGCATGGTTTGTGATCTCGCTCACCCTGTACTCCGCTTTTCCCGCGATGAAGGCGAACACGGGTAAGTGGTCACCCATGTGCCTGTCCACCGTTGCATTCCCCCGGATCTCAGATTCCAGGGCGTCCAGGGCTATTTTGGCGACCTTCTCCGCCCTCACACCCCTCCTGCAGAGAGCGTCCCCGCCTATGAAGGTTCTCTCGTATTCGTTCACAAGCACGATGCCGCATCCCCTGCTTATCCCGGAGTTGGCGACGTCGCGGATGATGTCGAATCCTTCAAGCATGCCCTCCATTCTCCTAGCTATGTCCTCCGGCAACCTCCTTAGGTTTATGTAGGCCCTTCTCCCCAGCAGTTTTCCCCTCTCATTTATGGTTATCTCTCCCATCTCTGAAGGCTCAACTCGAACATAAACCTGGCCGCCCCCCTCTGGGTAGTAGCCCCTCTGGATGACCTTCCCATCGATTTTCGCCCCGTGCATCCCAAGGAGAGGAAAAAGTACATGGAGGTAGTAATCCACGGGGGGCGAGAAGGGCACGTCGGTGCCACCCCGCACATGAATCTCCACTGTATCGCCGGATGCGATGGCTATTGGAATCGCGACCTGCAGTATCAGGGAGATGCTCCCGGCCGTGCCCACGTCCACCTCGTACCTTCCTCCTCGCATTTTTCCGGGAGAGAACGCGATCCTCGTGGAGCCGACTTCGAGGCCATGCACGTCAGCGTTGCACATCCTGGCTGCCAGTTTTATCCCGTGCATATGCTGGTTCCTCAGCCCCGGAGTTTTGCGTCCCTTCCTTATGTTCTCCACCACTATCTCCCTCTGCAGGATGCAGGAGAGGGCCACAGCGCTCCTGAGGATCTGACCTCCGCCCTCACCGTGGGAACCGTCGATTATCATGGCCATCACCTGTATATCCTGTATTTTCTACCACCGCTCTCGGCGAACTTGCCCTCTATCTTAACCTCCCCGAACTTCTCGGTGAAGAACTTCTCTATCCAGGCCCTCCTTATGGCATCTTCCTCCTCGTTGCGTATCCTCTCGTATATCCCTTTCAGTTTCTCGTCAGTGGCCAGTTCGAGGAATGTTTCCTCGTATAGCCTATCCTTTCCTCCTGCGGCGGTTGGAATCCTGGAGGAATAGTACCTTCCGATGAGGGCACCGGTGACAGCACCGATAACATGCGCGCCATGGGCGACCCCATCGGTTATCCAGAGCATGGTGGCCAGGAACTCGAGGGCTATCATGAAAAGCATCGCTATTTTCACCCTGACCCGGGGCATTATGATGGGGCCCAGGAGGAATGTGATCTCCTCGTCGGGGTACATCACCAGGAACGCACCCATCACCCCGAATATGGCTCCCGACGCGCCTATGAGGATGGAGTTTATACCCGACAGGTGGAGGAAGAGGGAGTAGAACACATTTGCGGCGATTCCCGATATTAGGAATATGGACGTGAGCCTGGCGCTTCCTATTTTCCTCTCGAAGGGCATTCCGGCGAGGAAGAAGAAGAGGATGTTGAAGAATATGTGCATGGGCGACAGGGAGTGAACGTACATCGCGGTGAATATCCCCCAGTCCGGGGGGTACTTTGCCCCTAAAAGGAGGAAGAAGTCAACAGCATCCGCCCGGGAGGTGTAGTAGAGGAGTATCTCCACGAAGTACACAACCGTGAAGGCCAGGGAGAGCATGGCCACTGCGTTCCTCCTGAAAGCTACGGCCGTTAATATGATCATCGCCGCCACGGATACTGCGAGTGCAGGTACAAGCATGGGTGGATAATCCGGGGGGTTGTATTTAAGCTTAGCCGAGGGAAAAGGTTTTAATCTCACCACGCCAATAACCCGGTATGAGCGTCGAGCTGAAAGTGGTGACGGTTGAGAAGCCCAGCAGCGAGATCAATGTGATCATTGGATATACGCACTTCATAAAGAGCGCCGAGGACATATACGAAGCCCTTGTTACAAGCATGCCGGGCATAAAGTTCGGATTCGCCTTCTGCGAAGCCTCCGGGGATCGCCTTGTGAGGTACGAGGGCACCGACGACGAGCTCGTGGATTATGCGATCAAGAACTGCCTCAACATCGGCGCGGGGCACGCGTTCATCGTGCTCCTCAGGAACGCCTACCCGATCAACGTACTCAACGCGCTAAAGAACGTGCAGGAGATAACGCGCATATTCGTGGCTAGCGCAAATCCCTTGCAGGTGATAATCGGGGAGACTGAGCAGGGCCGGGCAATCCTGGGCGTGGTGGATGGCCTCACCCCGCTGGGTGTGGAGGACGAGGCGAAGAGGAAGGAGAGAAAGGAATTCCTCAGGAAGATAGGGTACAAGCTATGAAGTTCTACGACGTGGAATCGGAGTTCTACGACCTTTTTTACTTCTCCTTCCACCGCGACGTTGAAGTGTACCGCAGGTTCCTCTGTCCACGAGTGCTCGAACTCTTCACGGGCACGGGGAGGATACTGCATTATCTAAAGCCGGAGTACGCGGTGGGGATCGATATACATGAAGCCATGCTCTCCCGGGCGAGGGAGAACCTTAAGGGCCTCAACGTCCGCCTCATTCGGGCTGATGCCAGGGATTTCCACCTGGATGAGAAATTCTGCCTCGTCATAATAGGGTTCAACTCCCTGATGATGTTTCCCCGCGATGACCGCGTGAGAATTCTGAGCATGGCGGCGAAGCATCTCGATGAGAATGGGCGCGTGGTGGTGGACATCCTGAACCCGTACCTGATGGTGGAGGGCATAGTGCACCACGGTGATACAGTTGTGGACAATGGGGTGTACTATTCCCGGTTCTTCGTGCCCAGGTGGAAGGAGGACCACTGGAACATCCTATACTTCTACGACATCGTGAAGGAGGGCGTTGTGCACAGGAAGTACGCGGATATGGACCTCTACCCCATATACCTGGAGGACCTGGAAAAGGAGGCGAAGGAGGCTGGGTTGGAAATCGTGGAGGTGTACGGTGATTACGACATGGGGAATTTCACCGAGGAGAGCGAGAGGATAATCGCGGTGATGGTGAGAGTATGAGGGATGCAATAAGGAAGTACAGAGATGGGGTGGCCATAGACATCGAGGTCTCGCCCAATTCAAAGAGGGAGGAGATACGGGGCTACAACCAGTGGAGGAAGAGGATAATCGTGGCAATGAAGGAGAAGCCCGAGAAGTTCCGGGTCAACAGGGAACTCATCTCGTTCTTCGCAGAACTGTTCGGCGTGTCGCAGGACAGGGTCAGGATAATATCCGGCGAGAAGAATCCGCACAAGACGATATATGTGGAGGGCGTGGATCCCGATGCTGCGTGGGATGCTATCTCCAGAAGAACTGGAAAGGTTTGAGGATCTAATCCGCGAAATCGCCTGGATGAACGATGAGATGCCCATAATAGTGGAAGGCCGCCACGATGTTCGAGTTCTCCGCTCCCTGGGCATGCGCGGGGAGATACTCGTTCTGAATGTGGGAATGAGCCTCGTGGACTTCGCCGATACAATCGCTTCCAAATATCGTGAAGTTATCTTGCTCCTGGACTGGGATCCTGAGGGCGAGGCCCTGTGCAGGCGCCTCACCGACTTGCTGGAGTCAGAGGGTGTTGATACACACCCCGAAATCCGCAACGCCATACGGGAACTTTTGCCCCACGTTTCCACCGTTGAAGAACTCATCCTCTGATTTTTCGGCTATCAACGAAGCGAGCAACGATAAAGAATAAATACTTCCTCAGCATTGCATCACGCAGGTGAGAAGATGGTTGGCATTGTGACCTACGGCAGTTACATACCCATTTACAGGATAAGGACTGCGGAAATTGCAAGGATATGGGGAGACAACCCGGAGCACCCGGAGAAGGGCCTTGGAATAAAGAGCAAATCCGTGCCCGCGTACGATGAGGACGCCGCCACCATCGCGGTGGAAGCGCTTCGCAACGCCCTGCGGAGGAAGAACATCCCCGGCGAGAAGATAGGCGCAATTTTTGTGGGAAGCGAATCGCATCCATATGCGGTGAAGCCAACGGCATCGCTCATAGCCGAGGTGGTTGGCGCGTACAGGGCGCATGCCGCCGATCTGGAATTCGCCTGCAAGGCGGGCACGGCAGCGATGCAGAACGTCTACGCCATGGTGAAGGCCGGAATGATAGATTACGGCATAGCTATAGGAACAGATACCTCCCAGGGACAGCCTGGCGATGCGCTTGATTACTCCGCGTCTGCAGGGGGCACGGCGTACATAATAGGGAAGGACGAGGTAATCGCCGAGATAAACCACACCGTGTCATTCGTAACCGATACGCCGGATTTCTGGCGCCGCGAAGGGCAGAGGTACCCATCGCATGGCGGAAGGTTCACAGGTGAGCCCGCCTATTACAAGCATATCATGACCGCCGCGAGGATGCTCATGGAGAAAGCGGGTACGGAGCCCAAGGATTACAACTACGTTGTCTTTCATCAGCCCAACGGCAAGTTTCCCTACCGCGTGGGGAAGAGGCTGGGATTCACGAAGGAGCAGATCCAGCAGGGTCTTCTCACGCCCTACATAGGCAACACATATTCCGGGGCTACGCCTACCGGATTGAGCGCGGTGCTCGATGTGGCCAGGCCGGGAGATAGAATTCTTGCGGTTTCATTCGGAAGCGGCGCGGGTAGCGACGCCTTCGACATCACCGTGACGGATGAGATTGAGAATTTCAACAGGGACGCGGCGCCCAAGGTTTGGGATCAGATAAACAGGGCCAAATACATTGACTATGCGCAGTACCTTAAATTCCGCCGCATGATAGTGGAGGTGGAT
>WAOY01000072.1 GCA_015520985.1 DHVE2 group archaeon | reverse complement strand
ACCCTGGCGATGACCTTATCTAGCTCCTCATCGCTTAGGTCGTAATCCTTCCTCGCCCTGAGTATCTTCTCCACCAGGGAGAAGGGAAGCTCCACGCCGTGATCCCTCAGGGCCCTCTCGTATATCTCTCTCTCCTCGTCCGTCATATCGCGGAACTTCTTCTCCACTATCTCCCCATGCTCCTCCAGGATGCCGTAGGAGTACTTGGAGACCCTCTTTATGGCCTCTCCATTCTCCTTCCTGAACTCGCTCAGGGGTATGGCGGCGATTTCGTGCACCTCTTCTACCTTCAGCAGCGTCTTGAGGTTCTTCGTTGTTCTCTTCAATATACCCTCTAGGGGCTCGTAGTCCCGCACCTCTGTGATCTTCACCCTGTAATTGGCCTCCTTGCCCTTGAGGGTTATGTAGGCGTAGAAGGGCGCCTCGAGCTTCACGGGGAAGTCCACTGCGTAGTACACGGGAGCGTTCAGCTTGAGCTTCTCCACGTTGCTCGACTTGTCCTTCCATATGAGGACCTCATTATCTTGGTTCTTGGTCATTCTTTTCTCCTCCTGAGCAGGAACTTCTCTCCGAACAGGTCGGTCAGGATTTCATCCATATTTATATTCTCTCCCCAACTGCTTCTCGTGGGATCCACGCCATCCTCGCCGTAGCGGAACTGTATGATGTTTCCTCCGGTGTCCACCACAACGCGATCCTCGCGGACCTTCAGGTCCTCAAGGGCGTTGATCAGGCGGCGCTGCATGTAACCACTACGCGAGGTTCGCACCGCTGTGTCCACGAGACCCTCTCGGCCGCCCATGGAGTGGAAGAAGTACTCCGTGGGGCTCAGACCCTTCTTGTAAGAGGACTCCACGAATCCCCGGGCAAGGGCACCCAGGTCTCCGCGCTTGAAGTGGGGCAGGGTGCGATCCTGATAACCGCGGTGCAATCTCTGGCCTCTGACGGACTGCTGCCCTATGCTTCCCGCCATCTGCGAGAGGTTCAGCATGGAAGCCCTGGCACCGCTCCTGGCCATAATGACCGAGGAGTTCTCCAGACCCAGGTACTTGGCGGATATCTTACCCGCCTCGTCTCTCGCCTTCGCGAGGACGCCCATTATCTCCATCTCCAGGGTCTCCTCCACGCTTCTGCCTGGAGCGGGTTGGAGCTGGCCCTTGCGATAGAGATCGATGAGCTTCTCCACCTTCTCCTCCGCCTCCTGTATCACGCTCATTATCTGCAGTTTGGCGTCCTCGGGTATGTCCTCGTCGTCGATTCCCGATGTGAAGCCCACATAAGATATCACGCCAACAGCCAGGCGGGTCATGTTGTCTATGAACTTCCTCGCCTCCTGGAGGCTCATCTTCGCAATCCTGTCGAGGAGTTTGCCCTTGAAGGCGCCAATGGCACTCTCATCGATTGTGCCCGCCACGAGTTTTCCGTCGCGTATTACCACGTAGGCGTCGATGGGGCACTTCTCAAAGACACACTTCCCTCCGCAGACCGAGGGGTCGCATATCTTGCTCTTGAACTCCATATTAAGGCCCTTGGGGAGTATGAGGGAGAAGAGATCCTTCCCCCGGTAGTATTCCCGGCCCTTCTCTATCACCGGCTCGGGAAGCTCGTCGTAATCCAGGTACGAGAGCATATGTATGGCCTGCTCCCTGGTGAACTTGGGGTTCTTGTGCGTCAGGAGGAACATCGCCGTTATATGGTCATGTATCCCTCCGATGATCGGCCCTCCGAACCTCGGAGATAGGATATGCTCCTGCACGAGCATCAGAATTTTCGCCTCTGCCCTCGCCTCCTCGCCCTGAAGCACGTGCAGGTTCATCTCGTCGCCGTCGAAGTCTGCGTTGTACGGCGGACACACTGCGAGGTTGAAGCGGAATGTACGGTGCGGCATGACGCGTACGAGATGGCCCATCATGCTCATACGGTGCAGCGACGGCTGGCGGTTGAAGAGTACGATGTCCCCGTCGGTGAGGTGCCTCTCCACTATCCAGCCCACCTCCAATTTCTCCGCCACGGTCTTTGCGTTCCTCTCAGTTATCTTGATCCTCCTCCCATCCGCGCGGATCACGTAATTGGCGCCGGGGATGTACCTCCCATCCTCCGTCCTGGGCTCAGGGCCACGAAGCACGATTTCGCGCATCTTCTCTATGTTCTGCTCCGTCACCGCAATGGGCACCGTGAGCTCCCTCGCCGCCTTTTCAGGCACGCCCACCTCGTTTATGGAGAGGAAGGGCTCAGGGGAAATGACGGTTCTCGACGAGAAATTAACGCGCTTTCCAGACAGATTAGATCTGAACCTTCCCTCCTTGCCCTTGAGGCGCTGCACAAGGGTCTTGAGGGGCCTACCGCTGCGGTGCCTAGCAGGCGGAATTCCAGCGGTCTGGTTGTCGAAGTAGGTGGTAACGTGGTACTGCAAAAGCTCCCACAGGTCCTCGATTATGAGCTGCGGCGCTCCACTATCTCTATTCTCCCTCAACCTCTGGTTTATCCTTATGATGTCCACCAGCTTGTGCGTCAAATCGTCTTCGCTCCTCTCACCGGTTTCCAGGGTTATCGTCGGCCGGACGTTCACAGGTGGTACGGGGAGAACGGTGAGGACCATCCACTCCGGCCTGGCAGTCTCGGGATTTATGCCCAGGAGGGGGAGATCCTCGTCGGGAATTCTCTCCAGGCGCTCGCGCACCTCCTTGGGAGTGAGTTTCCTTCCCTCTTCCCTGAACGTGGTGGGTTTATCCAGGGTGATCTTCTTCTGCTCCGCGCCGCAGTGCGGGCAGATTGGCCTCGAAGCCGCCTCGTCGATTATCTTCTTGTAGATGACGAAGAGCTGCATGGGCGAGGCGCCCATCTTCTTCGCTTCCTCAATCTTCTGCTTGTATATCTCTATCTCATCGTCCTTGAGCTTGATCCTCCCACACTCGCGGCAGGTCGCGTCGAGGTAGTTCTTTATGTTCTTCACGAATCCAACGTGTATCACGGGCATAGCCAGTTCGATGTGCCCGAAGTGACCGGGGCATTCATCCACCTTTCCCCCGCAGGTCTTGCACCTCAAACCCGGTTCAATGACGCCCATGTGGAGGTCCATCAACCCCTTGTCTATGGGGAAGCCATCGTCGTCGTAGGTGTCCGCGGTGATGACCTTCACCGCGCTCATCTTGCGTATCTCCTCCGGCGAGAGCAGCGCGAATTTGATGGAATTGATCCTCTTGGTTATGCCGAACGCCCTCATTTCATATCACCTACCCTCAAACGCATAACGACGCCAAGCGACGCGAGCTCGTCGCGCATCAGCTTGAACGCGTAGCTCGTCTCAATCGGATAGATGTTGGTGGTGTTGCCGCAGACGGGGCACCTCAGGATCCCCTTCCTGCGGTCGTAGATGGCGATGTGCCCGCAGTCCGGGTTTCCGCAGACGTACAGCAGGGTCCCGTCGGAATTGTCCAGGAGGCGGTCCTTGATGACCATCGCCGCCCCATGCCCTATAAGCGTATCCCTTTCCATCTCTCCGAACCTCAAGCCGCCCAATCTGCTGCGCCCTTCGGTGGGCTGCCTGGTGAGTATCTGCACAGGTCCGCGGGATCTCGCATGGAACTTCCCGGCGACCATGTGGTGCAGCTTCTGGTAGTATATTACACCGACAAATATATCCGCCTCGATCTTCTGCCCGGTTATCCCGTCGTACATGACCTCCTTGCCTGTGTACTTGAACCCGTGCCTCACCAGGGCCTCGCGCAGGGCCTTCTCGGGCTCTCCACTAAAGACCGTTCCGTCCACGAATCTCCCTTCCAGAGAGGCAACCTTGCCGCCGATCATCTCGAGCACGTGTCCCACTGTCATTCTCGACGGGATTGCGTGGGGGTTGATTATAAGATCAGGGATTATCCCGCTCTCGGTGAAGGGCATGTCCTCCTGCGGGATTATCGCTCCGACAACCCCCTTCTGCCCGTGCCTGGACGCGAATTTGTCGCCGAGTTCCGGGATCCTCTCGTCCCTCACCTTTACCTTCACCAATCGCGAATTATTCTCGCTCACTGTAAGGAGAACCGTGTCGACCCAGCCCTCCTCGCCAGGCCTCATCGTGACGCTGCTCTCCCTCCTCTTCTGCGGACCCAGGAGCTCCATCTCCTCGTCCAGGAACCTGGGGGGCGAGGTTTTGCCTATGAGCACGTCCCCGCCCTTCACGTACATCTCCGGCGAGATTATACCATCTTCATCCAGAAGGCGATACGCGTCCTCGGTCATAGCTCCTCGCACGTCGGGGCTGGGAATTTCGAATCTGTCCTCCTGCCCTCCAGGATAGCGGCGCTCCTCGCTCTTGTATGTCCTGAAGAAGGTGCTCCTGCCGAATCCACGCTCAACGGCGGCTTTATTCATAACGATGGCGTCCTGCATGTTGTACCCGTGATAGGAGAGAATCGCCACGACCGCATTCTGTCCTGCAGGCCTCTTGGTGAAGTTCACGAAGTCCATGGTCTTCGTCTTCACCAGTGGTGCCTGGGGATAGTGCAGCAGATGACCACGCGTATCGGGTCGCCTCCTGTAATTTGCCGCCGGGAGCCCCAAGGATTGCTTCATCATCGCAGCACCCATGGTTATACGCGGCGATGCGTTGTGGTGCGGATAGGGGATGCACCCGGCCACGGCGCCGAGTATGAGGAGAGGATCTATTTCGAGATGCGTGTGCTCCTCCGTCAGAAGGGATGGCACTTCGAAGGTATGGCCGCAGTGCTTGCATCTCAGAATTATTCTGTCCTCTCCTGGGTTAACCCACTCCACATCGTTCCTTCCGAGTACGCGGTCGCAGTGGGGGCACCTCTCGGGCACGTCGTAGGCGTAGACAGCGATGTACGCGTTCTCCTCCTCGTCCGCGTCAATCCATTCAATTATGCCTTCCTTCACAAGGTCCTCGACCGTCATCTTGCCCTGGCGCAGGCGCTCACGGATCTTGGCGTCGTACTTTATGCGCCCGTTCTCCACCACGAGCAAGGGCCTCCTTATGCGGCCCCGGTCGCTGTTGATCATGACCTCGTTGGTTATGTCGTCGTACCTCACATTCACCTGGTCGGATATGAGGCCCTTCCTCCTGCGCATCCTTATCTCCCTGGTTAGTTCGGCGCCGTCCTTCACGTATCCAACGAGGTTTCCGTTGAGGTACACCCTGGCGAAGCCCTCCTTCTCAACGTCCATCTGCTTGACGCCCAGGGACCTGAGGGTCTTCAGCACGGATTCCTCGGGATAACCCTCGGAGACGTCGATTATCAAAGCGGCGTTCTTCACGAGACCGCAGTTCTGGCCCTCCGGGGTCTCATTGGGGCAAAGACGGCCCCACTGCGTGGGATGCAAATCTCTCGCCTCGAAATGCGGCTGAGAGCGGGTCAATGGCGAGATCACGCGGCGAAGGTGGCTCAGGGTGCTCATGTGCGAAGTCCTGTCGAGCAACTGCGACACGCCGGTTCTTCCACCCACCCAGTTGCCGGTGCTCATCGCGTGCATTATCTTCTGGGTGAGCACGTCCTGGCGCACGGCAGCGCGAACCCTTATGCCCTTCTTTCTGTTGTAGGTCCTCTCCAGCTGGTACTTCAGGTCCTTCATCAACGCGTCGAAGGCGGTGCGGAATACCTCCTCGAGGAGATCCCCCGACAGCTTCAGGCGCTTGTTCGCGAGGTGGTCCTTATCGTCCTCCTTCCTCAGGCCCAGGTGCAATTCAAGAACTCTCCTTGCCATCCTCCCGAGGTAGTACGCCTTCTTTATGCGGTCCTCCTTGCTCACGCCGAGGTGCGGAAGGAGTGAGGTGTCGAGGATCTGCGAGATCTTCTTCTCCCTGTACTCCCTGGCCTGACCCGCGGCGAACCTCTTCTCCAGGTACTCTATCGCGTCCCTCTGGGTCCTTATGCCCTCGGGGGGATAGAGATCAGGGTTCTCCACCTCCTCTATGTTCGCCATCACTATGACGCTCATCTTCTCGTGGCTCACAATTGCCTTGTATATCTCGTCGTCCCTCTCCAGGCCCAGGGCCTTGAGTATTATAACGAGGGGAATAGAACCGGCGACGGCGGGAACGGAAACCATTAGAATTCCGTCGGCCTTCTTCTCAATCGTCGTAAGAGCGCGGTACCCTTCCCGCTGGGAGAAGACCTTCGCAACCTCGATGGTGGTGTTGTACTTCTCCTCCTTCTCCACGAGAACGCGGTTCGGGGCGAGGTCCTCGAGGGATACGAGAACCCTCTCGCTACCTCCGATTATGAAGTAACCGCCTGAATCGTCGGGGTCCTCGCCCACGTACTGGAGCTTCTTCCTGTACGGAAGGCTTAGAAGGGATGGGTCCTTTGATATCTCGTCCAGATAGGTGTCTATGTTGTCCTCGTGTATGGTGCATATCTTGGACTTCACCATCACGGGGAACTCGCCTATCTTGATTCTCTCCGGCTCGTGCTCGGTGCACCTTCCGTCGGGATCGCACTCCTCAACGGTGACCTGCAGGTACAGGGGCGCGACGTAGCTCATGTCGCGCAATCTCGCCTCCATGGGAGTTATCTGTACCGTTGCACCCGTTGCCTCCTTTATCTCAGGCCTCCCGATGGTTATGGTGGGCGGCAGGTTCTTGTCAATTTCGCCCTTGCTGTTGACCCTCCCGAACTTTATGCGTATCTTCCTCCCGCCGGTCTTGGTGGGGTCAAGGGTCATCATCCCCGGCGGATCCTCGTCGGTGACCTTCGTCGTGTCAACGATCTGCTGCATTATGCTGTTCACGTTATCCGGCGTGGGGATAAGGTCGTTGTACGACGCTATGTGGTGATTAACGACACTCTTCTTAAACAGGGTATCCACAATAGTGCGCATACTTCTTCACCCTCAGTCCCTTATCACTACCCGATACACCTCAATCCTTCCCGCGGTCGGGCTCTTCCTCACGATCCTTATCAGGCTTCCTACGGGTATGTGGCCGTGCTTCCTCTCCAGGATGCGGAGGATGGGATCGCTCTTGCGTATCTTGGACAGGTTCTCCTTCTTCACGTTTAGCCTTCTCAAAATTTCTTCCTCTTCCTCTGCTGGTACCAAATAATGCTCCGGAACAAGCTCGTGCTCGAGCACGTTGAACTTCATTTTTTCATCACCTCATGAGGCACGGGCCTGCGGGGATTCGAACCCCGGACCACCTGGTTAAAAGCCAGGTGCTCTTCCAGCTGAGCTACAGGCCCATGGGGCTATGGTGGGAGAATGGGGATACATATATAAAGTTTGTCCCCGGGCGGTGAAACAAGGAGAGCACGGATAGAATTCGTCCCGGAGAATCACCGCACCATGAGCACTCCTGCCATCACTGCGAGCCACCATGTCTCCAGGAAGACGAAAGAATACGTCCACACCCCCGTCACGAGCCACGCGACGAGAAATCCGTAGGCAACGAGGGTTATCGCCGCGTGAATCGCGATATGACCCTTGCGTATCTCACCACCCATGCGCATCCATCCGGTGGGCAGGGGGAGCCAGTCAAAGAAGGCCGCGACGATGGCGAGGTAGGGGATATTCAGAAGGATCGCCGGAATGAAGAGGAGCCCTGCTATGGCGACGCAGATCATAGTCTTTGTTCTGTTATCGAATCCCATGGTGAAGGATACGCAGCGTCAGGGATAAACTTTTCCCCGTTTCCGCGTGGGAGGTAGTTTAGGAAAAAGATTTATATCGGTGCGACATTCTCATTCGCGATGATGAGGACGTATCTGAAGGTGACGTTCAACAGCGAAGGCGCGCCTCCGAGCGAGATCGTGGCGAGGCTGCAATCGCTGGGGTTCAAGCCCATAACCGGCGCGTACGACATGGTGTACGAGTGGAGTGACGGAGCCACCGTGGAAGACGCCATCTGGTTCGCAGACAAGATACACGCGACCCTCAAGGGATACAACGTGCTTTTTCAGATAGAGACCATAACCGAGTGATCACCTGTAGGGGTACCTCTTGTAGTTCCCGCACTCCAGGCATTTTACAACGACCTTTCCCTTCTTAAGGCGCACCTGGGCGGTTTTCCCCGGGACCAGGAAGGCGTGGCATCTCTTGCATATGTGGTACTTCTTCTCCCTCCCCAGGCGGATGTTGTACTTCCTGGCTATTCTGAGAATGAGATCCACGTAGCGCCTGGCGAGATCCAGATCTCCCGCCTCCGCCCTCTCCCGGGCCAGGTGGAAGAGGATATCTATCCTCTCCCTGGCGATCTTCTTCGCCATCCTTCTCCGGTCCCTTCGTCTCACGGACGCGTATCCCCTCATACAGTAAAAAACTTTGTTTCCTTAACGTTGTAAGCGAAAAACGTTTACTGTTCTGCCTCCGCACCGATTCTAAAAATTAATGGTTTTTTTATAAATTGCCTGTCCACGCATTCTGCGGGCAATCGCTACAAAAAAATATATATAGGATGATGCCAATACCCTCTCCGGGGTGAAAAAAATGGTAGGAATAAGCGAACTCGCAAAAAATGTGGCGAAGAAGACCGGAGTGAGCCAGAAGCAGGCGAAGGCAGTGATCAAGGCCTTCGTTGAGGAGATCGTGAACGAGGTAAACAAGGGCAACAAGGTCAACCTCGTGGGCTTTGGCATTTTCGAGCGCCGTGTGCAGAAGGCCAGGAAGGCCAGGAACCCGAGGACCAAGGCCATAATCCACGTGCCCGAGAAGAAGAAGTTCACCTTCAGGCCCTCTGGCAAGATAAAGTATCTCTGAACCCCTCTCCCCATTTTTGTATCAGAGGTATTTTTTCTCCAGGTATCTGATGTAGTACTCCGGGTCCACGTCCTCCCCGAAACTTCTGCGAAGGAGCTCCTTGGGGGCGTAGGTGCCTCCGTACCTGTGAACCTTCTCCTCCAGGTACTTCTTAACGGGATCGAAGTTCCCCGAGGATACGAGATCGCTGAAGTTGCCGAGGTCCCGCCGGGCATGCTCGCCAATCTGCACCGCAAGCAGCGTGCCGAGGGTGTATGTGGGGAAATATCCTATCGCTCCCATGCTCCAGTGTATGTCCTGGAGGATCCCCTCGGAGTAGGTGTCGGGTACGATGCCCAGGAGGGCCTCAAACTCCTCGTTCCACTTCTCGGGTGCCTCGTCCGCGGTGATCTCCCCCGCGATGAGCATCTTCTCCATCTTGAACCTCAGAAGGATGTGCAAATTGTACGTAACTTCGTCCGCCTCGGTGCGTATGAAATCCCTGCGCACCATGTTGAAGTACCTGTACAGCGAGTCCTCGTCAATGTCCCTGAGATTCAGGTTCTCCCTCAGTATGGGGAGGATGAGCGAGGAGAATTCCCTGGACCTCCCTATGACGTTCTCCCAGAAGCGGGACTGGGACTCGTGTATACCCGAGGATACCCCGCCGCCTATGGGACTCATATCTATACGGGGATCTATCTGCAACTCATAGAGGGCATGGCCGAACTCGTGCACCGTCGCAAGCAGCGAACGGCGAAAATCAACGAGTTCATACCTGGTGGTTATGCGAACATCGTTCCTCGTCCCTATGCTCACCGTGAATGGATGCGCAGATACATCCATCCTGCTCCTCTCGCCCAGGGGGAAGCTGAAAAGTTTGAGGATCTCTGTGTTCACCCTCTTCATATTTTCCTCTTCGTATCTCAGCTCTTCCAGGGTGTGCCTCTGGGGGAACTTCCCCGAGGAGATTATGCGATCCAGCAGCCGGGTCAGGCGTGACTCTATGGAATCGAATATCCTCTGGTAATCCCGCGTGGTGTAGCCCTCCTCGTAGAGGTCAAGAAGTGCGTCGTAGGGATGTTCGTCGTAGCCGAGGTATTCGGCGGATTTCATGTTGAGTTCGACGATCTTCTGCAGGTAATCGCGGAATATGGAGAAGTCGTTCTTCTGCCGGGCCTCCGCCCAGTAGTGCACGGCTTCGCTTGAGACCTTGGACATCTCCATAACGTGCTCCTTGGGGAGAGAGGTGGCTATCCTTATTCCCCTCTTAAGGACCCGTATCACGCCGCGCTCGTAATCGTTGAGGGAATCCTCATCAACGGACTCAACGAGGTCCACGAAATCCCGGGACGTGGTTAATTCATGTATCATCGCTGAAATTTCGGCCTGAGCAGCACCCCTCGCGGCGACACCCATCTTGGGCATATTGACATCGTTGTCCCAGCCCATGAGCGATGAAGCATGGTGAAGAGCCCAAATCCTGCGGTACTTCACAAGAATCTGCTTGATCCTGGGGTTTTCAAACAACTCCGACATGGTGGGGGTATCCGATGCAACCTATTTAAAGGATGCGTGAGGTATTTATCCCCACTGTGCATATACCAAAGCATGCAGGACCTCAGGTTCTTCACCCCGCGGGAGATCCACTTCGGATGGGGAAGCTCGGAGATCTTGAAGAATCTGCACGGCAGGGCGATGATAGTCTCCGGAGAACACGTGTGGAAGAATATAGGGGATTTCGTGCCCGTAGATGGCCCCGTGTTCCTGCTGTCCCGGAGCACACCCGCAGGAGAGCCTAAGGAAGTTGATGTGGAGAGGATCGCGGAGTTCTTCACGGAAAACAGGGGCGAGGTGATCCTCGCCGTGGGCGGCGGGAGCGTCATAGACTCCGCCAAGATAGCCTGGGCATTCTACGAGCATCCTGAACTGAAATGGGAGGATATATACGCGAGGAGAATCCCAAGGCTCAGAGAGAAGGCGAAGTTCGTGGCTGTTGAGACGACCAGCGGCACCGGCACGGGCATATCCGCGGCAGCCGTGGTCATATCGGAGGAGGGGCTCAAGCACGGGATCGTGACGCAGGAATTCATCCCCGACATCGCCGTTTACGACCCGAATCTCGTGCTCAGCATGCCGAAAAGAACCGCGATATACTCTGGCATGGACGCCCTCAGCCACGCAATAGAGGCGTACGTGTCAAAGATAGACAACATCCCCGCGGACACCATGGCGCTGAAGGCTATAGAGCTCATCTTCGGAAACATAAGGGAATCCGTGGATGGAGATGAAAAAGCACGCGCAATGATGCACTACGCCAACATGATGGCAGCGATGGGCTTCGCCAACTCCCGCCTCGGATTGTGCCATGCAGCGTCGCACAAAATAGGCGGGCGCATAGGTATGGAGCACGGGAAGGTTAACGCCATTCTGCTCCCCCACTTCATAAGGGCAACCAGGAAGTACACCGGGAGGTACGGGGAGATAGAAAAAATGCTGGGAGTGGATGACCTTGCAGGGGCGATAGAGGAGACGAACCGGTACTTCGGGATTCCCGACAGAATTCCGGATATATCTCCGTGGATAGCGGACATGGCCGACGAGATAATGAAGGACCCGCTGATGAGGACAAACCCCGGCGAGATGTCCCGGGAGGAGGTCGTGGAATTCCTGCTCTCCGTGGCCGGGGAGCGGTGAGCCTGGGAAAAATATTTATGCCATGCCCTCGCATGCACCACTATGAGGAATAGAAAGTACGATGAAATGCGCGAAGTACGCGTGATACCGAATTTTCAAAAGAAGCCCTACGGCTCTGTGCTGTTTCAGCAGGGCGATACCATGGTCCTCTGCTCCGCCCAGGTCCTGGAGAATGTGCCGGACTGGCTGAAGAACGAGAACTGCGGCTGGCTGACCGCGGAGTACTCCATGCTCCCGGGCTCCACCGAGAACCGGGTGTTCCGCGACCGCGGTCATGTGAACGGCAGGAGCAAGGAGATTGAGAGGATCATAGGCCGCGCCCTGCGGGCGAGCGTTGACCTCAAAAAGATCGGACAGCGAACAATATGGATAGACTGCGACGTTATTCAGGCGGATGGGGGAACGAGGACTGCGAGCATAACCGCGGGATTCCTGGCCCTCTACCTCGCCACCAGGAGGCTCATGAAGGAGGGAAAGATAAGCGAAGACCCCATTAAATACCAGGTGGCGGCTGTTAGCGTGGGGATGGTAAACGGAATTCCCATGCTTGATCTGGCCTACGAAGAGGATTCCCAGGCGGAGGTGGACCTAAACGTGGCCATGACATCCGATATGAGGTACGTTGAGAT
>WAOY01000071.1 GCA_015520985.1 DHVE2 group archaeon | reverse complement strand
CTTTATTTCCTTCACAAACCTGTCTGCGATTTCCGAAGTCTGCGCATCCACACGGGACACCGTGCTAACCACGCCCCCCGGGCTAACCTGCGGGGCAGTGAGCACGGCAAATATGGAGAGCACTGTAACCGCTGCAATCACTATGGCTGCATACCTAACGATTTTTTCGCCACCTTTCATAACGTTCTCCCCCCTTGACTGCAAGGGTTAATTCTGCCTATTGAAAACTCGTATTTATAGATTTTTGCACTTTTCTGTCCATCGCTCATCTTAATATACTATGCGCCCATATCGTTGCGATGCGATATAAACTCCTTCTGTTCATCATCGTCGCCATCGCATCCTTTCCCCTATACTGGCTCATGGCCAAGGGGGCAGGCCTTACCATACTCCTCCTCAACTTCGCACTCGGGATATACCTCCTTGCAGATGGAAGTGATTACTTCGTGGAAGGCGCCGCGAACATAGCCAATCACCTGAAGGTGAGCGAGCACACCATCGGCCTTACCATCGTGGCCCTTGCAACCTCGCTGCCCGAGATGGCCGTCTCGGACATCGCATCCTTCTACGGGCACCCTGAGACATCATGGGGCAACGCGGTGGGGAGCAATATCGCGAACATCGGGCTCGTTCTGGGCATAGCGGCCATAATAATGCCCCTCTCCCTGTCGAAGTACGTCAGGAGGGACGCGATCACCCTTGCACTCGTTACTGCACTGCTCCTCTTCCTCGTGTTCCTCTTCGGACACATCGCCTGGTGGATGGGCGTGATCTTCCTCGTACTGTATGTGATATACCTCAACGATATCCGCGGGCGCACCGAAGAGGTGGAGGAGATAGAGCCGGAGAAGAGCATGGCCATGTCCGCGATCATGACCGTCTTCGGCGCCCTGGGCATCGTGTGGGGCGCAAATGTGCTGGTGGACTCCGCAATCTCCATATCCGTTATGTTCGGTATACCCGAGATAATCATAGCCGCCACCGCCGTCGCCGTGGGCACTTCTCTGCCAGAACTCGCAACCACTATATCTGCGACTATCAAGAAAAAACACGGTATAGCGGTGGGAAACATCATAGGGAGCAACGTCTTCAACACCCTCGTAGTCCTGGGGAGCGCCTCGATGATCCGCACCATAAACATAGACTCCTCGTCCCTTTACCTGACCGCGTCCTTCCTCTCCCTGGGAACTCTGCTCCTTCTCGTCTTCTCGCTTAGGAGGAAGATAAGCAAGGTTGAGGGCCTGGCATTCCTCGTGGTATACGCGTTCTTCGTTTTTCTGCTAATCCTCTGATTCAAAGTTCAGGTATGCAACGAAGCGGTTCAGAGGCGCGCCCTCATCCCAGCGAAGGATGTAGTTACCATCCCTCGTGACGGAAATCTTCGGGAGGAAATCATAGACGTACTTCGCCCAGCCCTCAAAATTCTTTTCCATAGGGAGCGTGAAAACGCGCCACGGATCTCCTCGATATGACTTCAGGCGATAGGCGTATATCGCTATGACCCCCGCCCGGGAGCACTCCTCTATTATCTCCTCCGCCTGCCTCTGCCCCCTGGCCCGGTTCTGGGTGAATCTCAGCGTCTTGTCCTTGGAGGACTTCACCTCTATGGGGAAGGAGAAATCGCTTCTTATCGCGATCAAATCGATCCCGAAGGATCCTGCTGCTCTTAGCACAAGAAAAGGTTTTTTCAGGAGGGTCTCGTAGTTCCTGCGCTCCTCCTCGTCAAGTTTCTTGGCGATCTTCGCAATGGTCTTCTCATCGCCCGCGAGGATGCCCTTAAGTTCCCTCTCGTAAATCGCGCCCTTCTTGGCCATTGCAACCACAAAAAAAGGGAATTTAGATTAATCCCAGCTTCTTGCCCGCCTTCTCGTAGGCGTTCAATGCGTGATCGAGGTCCTCCTTGGTATGCCCTGCGCTCACCTGGTTGCGAATTCTCTCCAGGCCGCGGGGCACCATTGGGAACACTATGGGCAGCGCGAAAACACCGTCGTCGAAGAGCATGTGCGCAAGCTCCTTTGCCTTCTTTGAGTCGCGCACCATGACGGGCACGATGGGTGTCTGGCTCTTCCAGGTGTCGAAGCCCAGGGACTCGAGTTCCTTCTTAAAGTAGTTGCGGTTGTCCCAGAGGCGTTGTACGCGGTCCTTTTCCTGCATCACTATCTCCAGGGATTTTATGTTCGCCGCAGTCACAGCAGGAGGATAAGCGGCGCTCAGGAGCCAGGTGCGGGCTGTGTTGTAAACGTACTCAATCACATACTCCTCACCGGCGAGCATCCCGCCCATCGAGCCCAGGGCCTTGGAGAACGTGCCCATCTGGAAGTCTATCTTCTTCTGCACACCGAAGTGATGCCCGATGCCCCGGCCCTCTCCAAGCACACCCTCGCCATGGGAGTCGTCCACGTAAGTCATGGCGCCGTACTCGTCGGCGAGCTTAACGATTTCGTCCATCGGGGCAATGTCGCCGTCCATGCTGAAAACACCGTCGGTCACAATTAGTATATGCTCGTACTTGTCGTGCACCTGCCTGAGCTTGTCCTCGAGGTCCCCCATGTCGAGATGCTTGTAAATCACCTTGTCAGCGCGGGACAATCGAATTCCGTCGATTATGCTCCCGTGGTTGAGCTCGTCGCTGAGAACCACATCTCCACGTCCAACTATCTTCGCCAGAGTTCCGGCGTTCGTGGCGAATCCGGTCTGGAAAGCCAGGCCAGCTTCGGTTTCCTTGAACTCCGCTATTTTCTTGTGCAGCTTCTCCTGCAGATCCGTGTAGCCGGCTATGCTCCAGTCGCTCCCGGCGCCCCAGCCATATTTATCGATGGCTTCCTTCGCCGCCTCTTTGAGACGGGGATCGTTCGCCAGATCCAGGTAATTGTTGGACGCGAGCATCACCGCCTCCTTTCCCTCCACTATCACGCGGTTCGTGGAAGGGCCAAAAAGTCGCAGGAGTTCCCAGGTCTCCCCTCGCTCTTTCATCTCCTCAAGCATCTTCTTCAAATGCAGGGTCTTCTCGGTCATGCCATCACCTCTGCCAAATGATTGCATTATGCGATAAAAAGGTTTTTACGGGGAAAATCACAAAACTTAAATAGCACGTCCACCATGGTTTTGCGATGAAGGAAGAGGGCGTTGTTGACATGCCTATGCGCCTGATGATCATAGCCGCCATACTTGTCATCACGGTTCCCATCGTCCTCGGGATTGTGCAGTACTACGCAGCGGTATCGGCGGAGGACCAGCTCATAAGCGGTGTTGACTACCTTAAGAAGCAGATCCAAATTGTATTCTCGCAGGGAAACAACGCATCGATGGTGGTTCGCGTCTCCTTCCCCTTCGGCACAGAGTTCGTTAAGATAGGAGGCCCGCTCAACTCGGATTACTCACATCTCATAAGGTACAAGATGCGGAACGGGGTGGAGAGGTACACCATCGTCAACTACGGAAACATCGGCATAAGGATGATGAGCAAGGACGGCGGCACGCTCCTCGTGGTCGGCGGCACCTACGACTTCATACTCACCAAGGTAAAATCGCCCATAGATCTCGATGGGGATGGGGTGGCAAACGACTACTACATCCAGGTGTCCCTCAGGGAGGTGTGAATCCAGATGCTGCAGTTCTTCCTCTCAAAGATCACCGTTTCATTCCTCGCCCTCTCCCTCGTGGCCCTCGCCATAGGATACTTCATATACTTCTCCGACGCCGCCTACGAGACAAAGGCCAGGGAAATAACGAATCTCGTGGCATCGCGCATAGACGAGATTGCGGCACAGAACATGGAAGTTCGCGTTCTCTTCGTTTACAACAACAGCGAAGGAGTCAAATTGCCTGCGAAGATTGGTGATCAGTACTACACGCTGGAGATTGGCACTCGCGCCATAACCATTCGCCTCGAAGGCCGCCATACCTTCGGGTACGCGTCGTACATCCACACCCAGATCTACACTTTCAACCCCAGGATTCTCAACGGGAAGAAGGTGACCAGCGAGATGCTCTACGACTACCAGGTGAACCACACCCCGCTATATTCGCATACCCAGGCGTTCTACGTGGAGAATAAATATATGCTCGTGGACGGCCTCTGGCAGTACGTGACCTTCGTCTATCTCAAGGAGTGAGGGCAAATTTTAATACGGAGGCGATATTCCACAATCAATGCTCGAGAAGGAACTTAATCTGGAGTACCTGCGCAGGGAAGGTTTTAAGAGGTACCGCTGCAAGAAGTGCGGAGCGCACTTCTGGAGCATCGTCCCCCGGGACACTTGCACCGAGTCCCCCTGCGGGGAGTACAAGTTCATAGGCAACGGGATGTTCAACCGTGAATTCGAAGTGGAAGATATGCGAAGATTCTACATAGACTTCTTCAGAAAGAGGGGACACACCCCCGTGAAGAGGTATCCCGTCGTGGCGAGGTGGCGCGACGACGTCTTCCTGGTGAACGCGTCCATATACGATTTCCAGCCCCACGTGACCTCGGGGCTCGTGCCCCCGCCTGCGCATCCCCTCGTCATATCCCAGCCGTGCATAAGGATGGTGGACGTGGATTCCGTGGGGAAGACGGGGAGGCACCTCACGGGCTTCGAGATGATGGCGCACCATGCCTTCAATTACCCCGATAAGAAGGTTTACTGGAAGGAGGAGACGGTGAGGTACGCCGTTGAACTTCTTGAGGAACTGGGCGTAAATAGGGAGGACATCGTGCTGAAGGAGCACCCCTGGTTCGGCGGCGGGAACGCCGGCGCGAGCTTCGAAGTGATAGTCGGGGGTCTCGAATTGGCCACCCTGGTTTTCATGAACCTCAGGGAGAGTCCAGACGGGGACATAGAAATAGACGGAGTTCGCTACGAGGAGATGCCCATAAAGATCGTGGACACCGGCTACGGCCTAGAGCGCTTCGTCTGGATGTCAAAGGGCACGCCGACCATATACGAGGCGGTATACCCGGAGATGCTTGAAAAACTGATGGATCTCACAGGCATAGAGAAGGGCGAGAGGGAAGAAAAAATACTCGGGCTCCTGGCGTATCATTCGCCGAAGATCGAGGAGTTAGGAGAAAAACGATTCATGGAGTTCTTCATCAAAGAGGCTGGCATCACCCCGCGGTACTACGAGGAGAAGATCGTGCCCATACAGAAGATATACGCCCTCGCCGATTATAGCCGCAGTTTGAGTTTCATGCTTACGGACGGGATAATACCATCAAACATACAGGCAGGGTATCTGGCGAGATTGCTCATAAGGAGATCGCTCAAGATCCTGGACGACCTGGGGAATCCCATAACCCTGTACGAGCTCGTGGAG
>WAOY01000070.1 GCA_015520985.1 DHVE2 group archaeon | reverse complement strand
GGAGAACGAAGCTGAGGAGTTCCGCCGCAGATCATGGATAAGCGATGTGGTGGAGTACCAGGAAGTGGAGTCCCTCATGGCTTCCGTGGTCTCGTGGATCAAGTCAAACGGATACTCCCGCGTCGGACTTGAATTCTCTGTTGAGCGGGATTCTTACCTCCTCTTTTACAAGGTGTTCAAGCGCCTGAACCCGGAAGTGGAGATTGTGGACGTTCTCGACCTAACATACGATTTGAGGATGATAAAGGAGCCCCTGGAACTGGAGTTCATTAAGAAAGCGGGGGAGATCGCATCGCGGGGAATGGAAATCGCCGCCGAGCTCGTGGAGCCTGGGCGGAGTGAACTCGAGGTGGCGGCGGAGGTGCACCACGAACTCATGCGGCTGGGTAGCGAGGAGCCCAAGGTCTACGTATCCTCCACGCCGCGGGTGCACGCGGAGCCCTTCAGGGACGCTTACATAAAGAAGGACTCAATAGCCACCGTTGTGATAGGGGCAGATTATAACAATTACTACGCCAACATGGCCCGCACCTTCGTCCTAGGGGACGTGCGCAGGGAGGTGCACCGCGCAATCGAGGTGAAGAAAATCGCCTACGACATAGCAGTCCGTGAAACCCGCCCGGGGAGGAAGTTCATAGACGTGGAGAAGAAAATCGCCGAACTGTTCCGCCACGAGCGTATGGAGGATTACTACGTCAAGGGCTACACGCACAGCGTTGGGCTGCTCATTGAGGAGCCGCCGATAACGACTATCATCGTTGGCCACCGGTTCTGGGAGATAAGGGAGAACATGGTTCTGGCGATAGTGCACCCGCCGCTTATGCTACCTGAGGGCGCGGTGAAGCACGAGGATACGTTCATCGTGGGCGAGGAGCTCGAGAGGATAACGCACTGAGCGAAGATTCGGCGATAAGTTTATAATTTCTCCCTTCATTTTTCAGATATGGCCGGAGAGAAAATAGCCGAACTGGAGGACGGAATGCAGGTGGATTCCACCTTTCTCGTTGTGGAAAAGTCGGATCTCCTGCCATACAGGGGAAAGGAGGGATACTGGTTCGAGATGACCCTGCAGGACAGGACCGGGAGGATAAAGGCACGGTTCTGGGGCTCCGACGACGGGGTATCCGAGATACACGAGTCCATAAACGAGGTGGACGTGATCCGTGTTAGGGGCATCGCCAAGGTGTACGACGGTGAGCTGATGCTGAACATAGCCCAGAGGCTGCCGGACGGTTCTATGTCCATAGAGGTAGTTGACGGTGCCGATGTGCGCGATTACATACCATCCGTTGACAGTATCCCGTGGCTCAGGAGGGGATACGATGACCTCGAAAGGGAATTCTGGGAACTCTTCGGAACGGTCAGGAACGAGGATCTCAGGAGGATCCTTTCCTCCTTCTTCAGCGATGAGGAATTCTGGAAGGAATTCAGCACGGCTCCTGCCGCCGTGAAGGTGCACTCCGCTTACGTGAACGGGTTACTCCATCACACCGTGAACGTGGCCAGGATCGCAAGGGCAATAGCCCAGGGATATCCCATCGTTGATATGGACCTCGTGGTAGCAGGTGCGCTCCTTCACGATGTGGGCAAGGTGAGGGAATACGGCATTTCGTACAAGATCTTCGAGACTGAGGAGGGAGGGCTGTTCGGACACATATTCATCGGTGCGGAGATGGTTGACCAGAGGTCCCGGGAGCTTGGATTACCTGATCGCTTGAGGAAAAAACTGGTGCACATAATCCTGAGTCACCACGGAAGGGTATCCCGGGGACTTGGATCTCCCGTGGATCCCAAGTTCCCCGAGGCGATCATCGTGGCGATGGCGGATGAATCGGATGCCATGGCCTTCCAGTACCTCAACGCCCTCAACGGTCAGGAACTGAAGAGGAAAAAGGGTGAATTCTTCGTCAATTTCCGGCCGCTGGGATGGCTCTACCCTGACTGATGCTACAGCACCACATTTATTTTCTTCCCGCATTTCTCGCATCTCCCCTCGGGTGTCAGCCCGACGATGCGCGTATCGTAGAACACCCTCTCAATAAGTAAATTTCCGCAGTTTGGGCAGTAGGTGCTCTCGTACTCCGGCTCCCAGGTGTTTCCCAGGTAGACGAACTCAAGCCCCACTTCCTTCGCAATCCTGTACGCGTGATGCACCGTG
>WAOY01000069.1 GCA_015520985.1 DHVE2 group archaeon | reverse complement strand
GCAAAAACATTGTGATCGCCGATAACCGGTGGGCGCGTGAGAAGTTCTCTGATGTATTGCAAAGGTATGGAATCCGTGCAACAGTCTATCCGGGGGACATAACCACAGGCATGGAAGATGCGGTGAGGCTGATGCTCGGGGAATGCCAATCCCCGGGAAATAAAGTATTCGGAGGGGAGGTGACCCTGCACATCGGTGAAGCCCGGGGTAAGGGGGGCAGGAACCAGGAACTCGCGCTAAGGATGTCGAGGATCATCGAAGGCAGAGATGCCGTGTTTCTGGCCCTAGGCACCGACGGGAGGGATGGGAACTCCGATGCGACAGGTGCGATTGTGGACGGAGAAACCGCGAGAATCTTGAGGGGAATGGGAATGGACGTAGACGAGATAATAGCGAGGCATGACTCCAGCACGGCCCTGAGTAATTCTGGCGATGCCATAGTCACCGGGCCAACGGGTAGCAATCTTGCGGACATTTACGCCTGTTTCAAGAAAATTTGATAACCTTTGCCGGCATTACTCCCAGGGATGATCAGGCGCATTCTCGTACCCACAGATGGTTATGGTCTCGAGGATCACGTCATATCCTACGTGGCCCGTGCCTTTCCCTTCGCGGAGTTTCACGTGATAAGCGTCGTCAATACCTACGAGAGGGGTGTGCAGCTCACGAACCTGCTATACGAAGAGATGAGCGAAGCCGCCATGAACGCCGTTCGGGAAGCAACGGAGAAGCTGGAGCAGTACGGGATACATGACGTGAAAAACGCGGTCCTTGAGGGACTACCATCTAAGGAAATTGTGCGTTATGCGTGGGTTCATGATATGGACTTAATAGCGATGAGGGTTTACAGCAGAAAGCACACCGCATCGGCGCATCGCCTGGGATCAACCGTTAGGAACGTCCTCGTGAGGAGCAGGATTCCCGTGCTCACCGTGGCGGATGACGTTGACAGGCTCCCCATACGGAGGGTTCTCCTTCTCACCGACGGCACTTCCAAGACCAAGAGGGCCGAGAACTTCGCGATCCTCTTCGCCTCGTCCTACGGGCTCAAGATGGACATTGTCTACTTCCTCTGGGATACCCGCGCTGATGAGGGGCATGCGGAGAAGATCATAAGGAACGTGGAGTGGAAGGCCCAGCACTGGGGTGTGGAGATAGGCAGGAAGATAATCGAGAAGAGGATTGAGGATATGACCAACCACCTGTCCGGGAGCGACATCGTCGTGATGGGCGTCGGAAAGCGTGGTATATTCAGGTGCAAGATAGGTCACGTGGCCCAGTACGTTGCGACCCATTCTCCTATCCCCGTTATCTTCGTCAAGAAGATGAAGGAGAGGTGGTCGAAACGGACCTGACACAGATGGTCACCCTGGGGATATTCATCTTCGCCTACGTGCTGATATTCAGCGGCAAGTTTGACAGGACCACGGCGGCGCTGATAGGCGTCATCACAATGCTCGCCGCAGGATACGCGCTGCATTTCATGAACCTGGAGGAGATGCTTGGCCACGTGGACTGGGAGGTGATAATCCTCCTCTTCGGAATGATGACCTTCGTTGGAGAACTCGCCAGGACGGGATTCTTCAAGTACATAGGCGTAAAGACCCTTAAACTCGCTAGGGGGAAGCCCTGGCTCATGTTCGTATATCTAACCCTGATAACCGCCTTCGTCTCAATGTTCATAGACAACGTCACCACAGTGCTTCTCATGATACCTCTCACCATAGAGGCCTGCGAGTTGATGGATATAAACCCCATACCCCTCATACTGGGAGAGGCGGTGTTCTCCAACGTTGGAGGCACCGAGACCCTGATAGGTGATCCCCCGAACATTCTCGTTGGCATCGCGGCGCACCTGTCCTTCAATTCCTTCATAGTGAACCTCACAATACCTGTGGGCTTGAGCATTGCGGTCTCCCTTTTCCTTTCCAAAGTCATATATTCCTCCTGGTTCCGCTCATCGCCAAAAAACGTTGAAGCGATAATGAAGATGAGCGAGTACGAGTACGTGAGGGATCCAAAGAGGATGAAGGCCCTCCTAGTTCTCCTCTTCATAATGGTGGCTTTCTTCGCCACCGAGCGCATAACCGGAATTCCTGTGGCCTTCGTTGCACTCATTGGTGGCACCATCTCCCTGGCCATATCCGAGAACCCGCCCCACGAGGTGTTCAAGGCGGTGGAGTGGCCCACCCTGGTGTTCTTCATAGCCCTCTTCTCCCTGGTTGGGGGACTGGAGGAGACGGGACTCCTGGATGAGATGGCCAGTGCCATAGCGTCGGTGTCTTCCAATCCCTTCGTCATCGCCGTGGTCATCCTATGGCTGGCGGGCCTGAGTTCATCCGTGGTGGACAACATACCCATAACCGCCGCGCTGATCCCCGTGGTGGCATCCCTTACCTCAATGTACCACACCTCTCTGCTCTGGTGGGCGCTGGTGATAGGCGCGGATATCGGCGGGAACATAACGCCCATAGGGTCATCCGCGGGTGTGATAAGCATAGGAATCGCGAAAAAACTGGGTTATGAAATAAACAATAAAGAGTGGTTCAGGCTGGGAGCCACCACAGGAGTCACGAGCCTCGCGGTTAGCTCCCTGGCCCTGTTCCTCATTTCTTTTCTTTGAGGATTATCCTGGCGTCCACGATCTTCAGGCCGTCCTCATACACCATGACTGGATTCGCGTCCACCTCCTTGATGTAGTCCCTGAAGTCCCAGACCAGCTGTGAGAGGCGGCTTATGGCCTCGGCGAGGGCCTTCAGATCGCGGGGCTTCTCGCCTCTTGCTCCCCTTAGAACCTTGTATCCGCGTATCTCCTTCATCATGTCCAGGGCCTCGTCCTCCGAGAAGGGCGCTATGCGGAAGGTCACGTCCTTTAGAATCTCCACGAATATTCCGCCGAGGCCGAACATAACCGTTGGTCCGAACTGCTTGTCGTAGGTGCTTCCAATTATAGTCTCGGTGCCCCACGGCTCCATGTGCTGCACGTAAACACCGAATATCTCCGCGTGCGGGTCGTAATTCTTTGCATTCTCTATTATATCGCGGTACGCCTGGCGCACCTCCTCGTCGCTCTTCAGATTGACCTTAACTCCGCCAGCATCGCTCTTGTGTATGATCTGCGGTGAGACGATCTTCATAACCACCGGGTACTCAACCGCTCGTGCTATCTTCACCGCTTCCTCTTCACTCTTCGCTAGTTTACCCTTTGGTACGGGCAATCCGTAGGCGGCGAAGACCTCTTTGGCCTCGGGTTCCGTCAGGATAGTTCTTCCGCAGCCCAGCGTCTTCTTTATTATCGCCTCGGCCTTCTCCCTGTTAACCTTGTAGGGCACAAATTCCCTGTGCTCCTTCTCCAGGTACCTGCCGTATGTCCTCAGGGAGGCCATCGCGCGCACCGCGGCGTCGGGGCTCTTGTAATAGGGTATGCCGTTCTCTATGAGCCACTCACCCGCTTTAACGCTCCTCTCACCACCTGTGAGATTGACAACTATGGGCTTATTAACCCCTGCCTCATCCGCAGCCTGCTTTATGTTCTTGGCGATTTCCATAGGGTCTGTGAAGGACGTTTCGCAGTACAGTACGACGACACCATCTACCCACTCATGCTTCAATCCGTCCTTTATTGAGCCGTAGTACTGCTTTGCATCGGCCATTCCAGTGAGGTCCACGGGGTTCTTTGGGCTCCCGAACTCTGGCATGTGCTTCATCATTAGGAGCTTCAGGTCGTCGGGGGCGTCCTTGATGGGAATACCGTACTTCTCCGCGGCGTCCGTTGCTAGGACACCCACACCTCCGCCGTTGGTTATTATCAGAAGGTTCTCACCTCTCATGGGTGGCTG
>WAOY01000068.1 GCA_015520985.1 DHVE2 group archaeon | reverse complement strand
GTCATGTAGAACTTCGCCACCACCTCCGCGGCGTGTGCGATCAGGTCCCCCACCGCAACTATGCCGTTGTAGATGAAGTTCGCAACGCTTATCGCAGGGTTCACCAGGTTGCTCTGAATCCATTCAATTATATGGCCGAAGGTGTCCTTGGGCTCTGCTCCCGTCGCTGAGTTGTGCAGACCCGCGTATGATACTGCTTCAAATATTCTAGCCAGCACATCCACCGCATCAAGGATTGTATATGCACGATAACCATAATTTTTGTTTACCATTTAGCACCGTTATGTTGTTTTTCCTAAAATACTTTCTCCTATGATAGATTGATAGATTAACATTAAGATAAGGCAGAATTAAACACTACAAAAACGCAAACAAATAAATATTCATTCGATTATCTCCCACCGATGAAAATAGCCACAAAGAGAAAACTGGCGTTTCTTCTATTCATCCTTTGGTTGGCCTCAACCGTGGTGTTCGTGGTTGTGCCCGCTATATACTATGCCAGAGGTGGAGATGATGGTTACCTCGCCGTCTCCGTTTTCTGTGGCTCTGTGGGTATCCCCGTGACCCTGTTCTTCCTCGGTCTATGGATGAAGTACCGCAAACTTGAGGACGCAATATACATGGATGTGGCCACCTTCGTGAAGATGTACCGCAGGGTCCCTCTCACAACAGTGGCGTCGAAGTTCAAATTGAGCACCGATGAAGCAGAAAGGATAGTGCTCAAGGCCGTGGAGATGAAATACCTGAAGGCGTACATAGACAGAAACACCGGGGAGATAGTGACTCCCGAAGGGATAAAGAAGGCAAAGACCGTGAACCTTCACTGTCCAAACTGTGGTGCCACCTTCTCGGGAGTGTACCTGCCCGGGGAAGTGGTGGAGTGCCCATACTGCGGAACAAAGTTCAAGGTGATAAAGTAATCACCGCCCCCGCACCCTCCTGAGCTTGCCGCCGCACACCGGGCATTCCTCGTAGTATCTTCGGAAGTACCTGCCGCAGGACTCGCAGCGCCACTTCCACCTGCGCATCTCTCTTATTCCCTGCATCTCCCCCGTCTCGTACTTTATGCCGAGGTACCGCGCCACGTTTTGAATGGCGTAGTCGTCGGTGATCACCGTGGCGCCCAGGTCAAGGGCGAGAGCGAGGACGTCGATGTCCGTCGAGGACATGACCTCGTAGTCCCCCGTCTTCCTGCTCGCTTCCCTCACCTTCTCAACGCTCTCCGGCGAGGGATGCAGAACGGGGTAAAGTGCAAGCTCTGGATATTCTCCATGGATCTCGTTCAGAACCGACGGAGGGATTGCGACATCTCCCGGCTCGGGCTTCACTCCGGCCAGGATCGCGGAGGTGTCCAGGACGTACACGGAGATGCATCCCCTCCTCGGGCATATAACTTTCGGCTCATCTCTGCATTTTTTAACAAAAGCATTATATAACATCAGCGCTGATGATATATAGATGCTTGCGGAATTGGTTTCGGATTTTGCCACGATTGCTATCTTTGTTGTGTTCTTCACCTACGTCGCCATGAAACTGGGTAAATCGCCGCTCACCTACGTCCTCGCCATGTTCACGTCGGGGATACTAATGGTTGTGGTCTTCGACATCGTGGCCCTGCTTGAAATAAGTAACCACTACGTGGAGTGCATAGCGGGCAAGCTGACGGCCATAGGCGCGCTGGTAGGGATACTCGGGCTCCTCACCTCCCTAAGCATGTTCCCCAGGAGGATCGTGCTGCACCGCGCCCTCCCGTCCATATACGTGATCTCGGCGCTCCAGGTAATATACATGGTATTCACCCCATACTTCCTGGACTGCGACCCCGTGCTGGGAGGCATAAGGGGGCCGTTCTGGCCCGTGTTCGCCCTCTGGGCGTATAGCCTCCTGATATTCGCCGCCCTGATACCCCTCTACAACCTGCTCACCTCGAAGACGAAGGTGGAGAGGTTACAGGCCACTTACATGCTCATAGGTACAGCGGTGGTCATTGGGTACCTGGGCATCGCCCAGATAGCGCCCATATACGTGGAGGACTTTGACGCTTTCAGCGCTGTGCACGCGCTCCCCATAATGGGGCTCCTATTCACTGTGGCCCTCATCAAGTACGGGATGTACATCGTATCGCCGCAGAGGGAGAGATGGAGGCAACAC
>WAOY01000067.1 GCA_015520985.1 DHVE2 group archaeon | reverse complement strand
ATGGAGATCCTGGATTCCCTTGGCCTTGATGGAAAGTACGTTATGCGGGTGAGCGATAGGATCCTGATGGAGGAGATACTTAAGAAGTTCGGCGTGGAGCGCGTGGAGGATGCATTCCGCGTAATTGACAAAAAGGACAAAATTCCAGAGGAGACGTTCATGGAGAACCTGCGAAGCGTCACAGGAGATGCGGCAGAGAAAATAGCCGATGTTTTGAACGTAAAAGGCTCCGTGGAAGACGTGATTTCAAAAATAGGCGACTCGCCTAGGGGAGAAGTTCTGCTCAAACTCCAGGACCTCCTGGACGCCTACGGGAAGAGAATAACCCTCGATCTGTCCATTGTGCGGGGCCTCGCATACTACACGGGCATAGTTTTCGAAGCACACGATGCGAGGGGAGAATTCCGCGCCATCCTTGGCGGGGGAAGGTACGACAACGTAGTTGAGCTCTTCGGCGGGGAACACACGCCCGCGGTGGGCTTCGGCATGGGTGATGCTGTGCTCGAACTGATAATGAAAAGGGAAGGCGTCTGGCCGGAAGAGCGGATAGATGTGGACGCCTTCGTGGCCATCGTGCCCGGGTTCAGGAAGGAGGCGACGAGGATTGCGATGAATATCAGGAAAGCTGGGCTGCGGGTGGACATGGACCTGACCGGGCGCTCCCTCGGAAAACAGTTGAAGTACGCCAACCGCATAAATGCGAAATATGCAATTATAGTGGGCGAGGAGATCCGCAGGGGCGAGGTGGTGGTGAAGGACATGGAGAGCGGGGAGCAGAAGGCAGTGAAGATAGAGGATATCGCTAAGAATATGCGGTCAACCTAATCACCACATTGCAGCATACCCTTTATGTCGGCTGCGAAAGAGAGAAGCCCTTCGAACTCCTCCCTGGACCTGGGTGTCCTGGCGCATATCCCCAGGAATTTTTTGGAATACAGTGGCCCGAGGGAAACACCGCATACATTTCCCTTTACGCTGATGCTATCAATTATTTGCCGGGAGATGTTGCACGTATTGTCGGATGAGCAGATGTAACAAATGCCCCTGTAGCTGCTTATGGAATCACCGTACTCCTGTGCGTATGTATCTTCGATGTGGCAGAGCAGCCTGTCAAAGGTAACGCTAGGGCCTCTGCTCCTGATAATGCGGCCATACGCACCGGGTCTTGCGACTAAACCCCTGAACTCTCTCATCTTTCTGCCCACATGCATATCAGTACAGCTGCCCCTGTAAGGAGACAGGATATACAGAGTGTCGTAATAGGGCACTATGAGCCACCGCTCCCAGTTATACTCTATTACCACCGCACCGCTAAGCTCGATCATCCATACGAAATCATCAAAGCCCTCCGTGTTGAGGGATGCGGAGTAGTACTGAGTAACGCAGTTTACAAAAAGGAGATCTGCCGGCTGCGTCGCCATCTCGCTACCTGTAAAGTGCGCTAGAAATATGATTACGAAAATGGATATCAAGAAGCCCAGGGAAACAACATTCTCTAGGTATCCAAACTGTCCGCCAAGGGTCAATCCAAGGACCATGATGGGCACAAACACAAATAACTCAAAGAGAATGATAACGGCCAGCGCTTTCATCAATCTCCCTTCTCTGCGGGAGGCGGATGACATCTGTGTCCAGCAGTCGCCCATACCCTCAGGGTTCACCTTACACCATCACCATATGTGTATATATGGATTTCTGAAGACCGGCGATCCCGCGAGGAATACAGAGACTGAAAGGGATTATACCACCCGATGCTCCGGCTCCTCGCCCCTGAGAACGCGAACAACGTCCCTGCATACCATCTCAGCCATCCTCCTGCGAGTTTTCTCCGTGGCGCTGCCTATGTGGGGGGTGAGCACCACGTTTTTAAGCTTGAAAAGCTCAGGATTCACCTGGGGCTCACCGTAGAAGACATCCAATCCGGCGGAGAACAATTTGCCGGACTTCAGCGCGCGAATCATCGCATCTTCGTCCACAACTTCGCCGCGGGCTGTATTCACAAGGATTGCACCGTCCTTCATCATCGCGAATTCCCTCTCGCCTATGAGGTGCCTGGTCTCCGGCGTGAGGGGCACGTGCAGAGTGATAATATCCGATTCCCGCAGCAAGTCATCGAGATCTCGATACTCCGCCCCAATCTCTTTCTCGAAATCCGGCTTGCGGGTTCTCGAGTAATAGAGGATGCGCATGTTGAAACCCTTTGCCCTCCTTGCAACGGCCTGCCCGATTCTCCCGGCACCAACGATGCCCAGCGTTGCCCCGTAAACCTCCTTGCCCAGTAAGAGCATCGGCTCCCAGCCGCGAAACCTGCCATCCCGCATGAACCTATCGCCCTCCACTACGCGCCGTGCAGCCGCGAGAATTAAGGCGAAGGCGAGGTCCGCGGTGGTCTCCGTGAGGACGCCGGGAGTGTTAACAACGACTATTCCCCTCTTTTTTGCGTAATCCACGTCTATGTTGTTGTACCCCACAGCGTAGTTGCCTATTACCTTCAATTTCGGTGCTGAGTCCATCACCTCACGATCTATCGCATCGGAGAGGAGTGAGATCAGGGCGTTTGCGTCCCTCACACCCTCGATTATCTCCTCCTTCGTGGGCTGCCTGTCCTCCTTGAAAATATTCACGTCCAGTCCGGCATCTCTGAGGATTCTCAGGCCGTCCTCGGGGATCCTTCTCGTCAAGAAAACGCGCATGGTGGGAGATGGAGAAAAAATATTAAGAATTAGTGCCCCGCACCGATCTCCTCGGCCACGTCCTCCAAATCCAGCGATACGAGTTTCGCCTTCGTCGGAATCCCTTCTTTGCTCCAGCCCCGGGCCATGTAGTACTCGTCCAGCATGTGCTCCAGTTCCTCCTCGGAAACGTATGCGCCGGCGCTTTTACCCTTGGGTATGGGCTCGTGGGTGATGCGGTATGGCAAAGTATCATCCTTGCGCGTGAATCCTTCGCGCACGTTGAAAGCCTTTGCCAGGTTGTATATCCTCTCTCCCGCAGTGATGAGATCGGAGTTGCTGAACTCTATGCCAGTCACAGCCTTGAGC
>WAOY01000066.1 GCA_015520985.1 DHVE2 group archaeon | reverse complement strand
TCGGGCCGAAGAACTCCCCGTTCATGATACCTGCGGTGCAGATAACCGATTCCGCGTATGTGGCGCACAGCGAACTCATGCTGTACCGCAAGGCCTACGGCGTTTTCGTTGAGAACCCTGACGTAGAGTTCCTGAAATTCGTCCACTCCGAGGGCGAGCTGGACGAGAGGAACACGAGCAAGAATATGGACAAGAGGAGGGTGATGATAGATCTGGAGGGGAACATAGCCCTCGCTGTGAATACGCAGTACGCCGGGAACACCATTGGTTTGAAGAAGCCCGCTTTCAGGCTCACCATATACAAGGCCCTCAGGGAAGGATGGCTCAGCGAGCACATGTTCCTGATGGGGGTGAACGGCCCCAATGGCCGCGTCTCCTACTTCACCGGCGCATTCCCCTCCATGTGCGGAAAGACTTCCACATGCATGCTCGTGGGCGAGCGCCTGGTGGGGGACGATTTATCTTTCATAAAGAACATAGACGGTGAGGCCCGCGCCGTCAACGTGGAGAACGGCGTCTTCGGGATAATCCAGGGGGTGAACAAGGAGGATGACCCCTACATCTGGGAAGTGCTTCATTCTCCCAAGGAGCTCATCTTCTCCAACGTGCTGGTGCATGAGGGCAAGCCCTACTGGACAGGAATGGGAGAGGAGATCCCCTGCGAGGGCGAGAATCATAGCGGACGATGGTGGTGCGGGAAGAAGGACAAGGATGGTAACGAGATCCCGCCGAGCCACAAGAATGCCAGGTTCACCGCCCGCCTGGAGTATTTCCCCAACCTGGACCGGGAGGCGCTGGATGCGAAGAACGGCGTGAAATTAGCGGGCATGATATACGGTGGCCGCGACTCTGATACCTGGCCTCCGGTGTGCGAGGCCTTCAACTGGCAGCACGGCGTGGTGATGAAAGGCGCTTCCATCGAATCAGAGACCACTGCCGCAACCCTAGGCAAGGAAGGCGTGAGGAAGTACAACATTATGTCCATCCTGGATTTCCTCTCGGTGCACATCGGGGATTATCTGCGCAACTACCTGGAATTCGGTAAGAAACTGAAGAACCCGCCGAAGATCTTCGCCGTGAACTACTTCCTCAGGGATGAGAACGGGGAATGGCTGAACAGCAAGCTGGACAAGAAGGTATGGCTGAAGTGGATGGACCTCAGGGTTCACGGCGAGGTGGATGCGATTGAAACTCCGATAGGCTATCTGCCGAAGTACGAGGATCTCGCCAGATTATTCAAGGAGGTCTTCAACCGCGAGTACACGAAGGAGGACTACGAGAAGCAGTTCACCATACGCGTGCCCAAGCTCCTGGAGAAGATAGAGAGGATACGCAGGATATACGAGGACATGTGGGGCATACCCAGGGAGGTCTTCGAGGAGCTTGACAGGGAGGAGAAGCGCCTCAGGGAGGCGCAGGAGAAGTACGGGGATTACATCTCCCCCTTCAAGTTCTACTGATGCGGAATTTATTTATCTCCCCTCTACATTCTTTTCCCCGTGAGGATCTACGGTCCCATAATGCTCCGCGGGGAGATCTTCAAGGGTACCCTGGAGGTGAGGGATGGCGAGATAAGGGGGGTGTGGAGGAGAAAGGAGAGGTACGACTTCAAGGGCACGGTAATCCCGACCTTCATAAACATGCACACGCACCTCGGTGATTACTACTACGCCCATGAACCCCGGGGCACCCTAGAGGAGGTGGTCGGTCCAGACGGCCTTAAGTTCAGGATACTGCAAAACGAGGAGATGGTGCTCCGCGGGATGCAGGAAGCCTTGAATAGAATGGAGAGGTGCGGGACGTCGCACTTCGTGGACTTCCGCGAAGGCGGCAGGGAAGGGGTGCTTCTCTTGAGACATGCCCTGGAGGGCAGGAAAATCCGCGGTATTATTTTGGGCAGGGGGGACCTGTGGGATGAGGCGGATGGAATAGGTATCAGCAGCATATGTGATGTCCCCTATGATCATGCGCTTGAGATGAGCGAGAAGGCCAGGAAAGCCGGTAAAATTTTCGCGCTCCACGCCTCCGAAGCGAAGAGGGAGGACGTGGATAAGATATTATCCCTGCGCCCGCATTTCATCGTGCACTTCCTGGAGGCCAGCGAGGAGGATATCAAAGCAGTGGCCGAGCACCGTATTCCCGTGGTGCTCACCCCCCGGGCAAATGCCTTCTGGGGGAGGCTCCCCAACATACCCCGGATGATTCGCCACGGGATCTCCGTTGCCCTGGGGACGGACAACGGCATGGTTGCTTCGCCGTGCATGTTCCGAGAGATGGAGTTCGCTTACCGCATCTCTCGTCTATTAGGTGGAGTTTCCCCGGAATACGTTTTGAATATGGCCACATACATACCGAGAAAAATACTGGGCATCGAGGATAATGAAGTAGACGGGCCTGCGAGGCTTATTGTGTTCCGGGACGTTTTGAGCCCATACCTCCTGGTGACCCGTGCCTCCTGCGGGGACATATACCGCGTGATCTTGCCCTAGAACTCCCGTATGTACATCCTGTCCTCGTGGAGGTTTAGTATCGCCACCTTCCCCGGGTCCGGGTTGAAGTTCATCATCTTCTGGTACTTGGTCTGCTCCTGCCAGGTGGAAGCGTTCACAAGATGCACGCCCTTGTATATCCCGTAGGCGAAGGTGTGCACGTGCCCCGTAACGAGAACATCGGGGACGTCCTCAATCACGAGGAAATCCCTGGGGAGGGGTACGATGGGAACCTTGTCCCCGTAAACCGGGGCGAGATGCCTCACCTTAAGCATGTATTCCATCATCTTGTCCGTCATGTCGTAATCCACACCGGGTATGAGCTCAACGAGGGAGTTCAGGCTCCCGCCGTGATAGAGGGTGAATTTGTACCCGTGAATGGAGAACACCGCCGGATTGCTTAAAAACTCCACCTTGCCGTTGAAGAGTTTCCTTATCTCCCCCGGTAGGGCCGGCTGGGGCTCCGCGTTCCTCACTATGTCGTGGTTTCCGGGTATCATGACGGTCATGATGTAGTCCGGCAGGTCCTCAAGGTACCTCGCCAGTGCCTCGTACTGCTGGAATATGTCGTGGATTTCCAGTTCCTCCTCCTGGTTCGGGTACACCCCGATTCCATCCACCAGGTCCCCCGCTATCAGGAGGTACTTCACCGTTTCTGAACCGTCTTTGCCGCTCTTGAGCCACCGGAGGAACTTCTCCCACCTTTCCTTCAGGAAGGTGTTGCTCCCTATGTGCACATCGGATATTATGGCGACGCTGATATTCTCCTCTATTCTCCTGTTCTTGCGCGAATAGGGCACGTCCGGTTTGACTATCTCCTTCACGAATATGAGCCCCTTGCTCCTGCTGTACCTTCCGCGCACGCCTATTACCTCGTCGTTGAGCACTATTTCGCTGCCGGAGTACAGGCACCTCACCGTGCCCGTGGGGTCCTCCAGTTCGAACATCAGTTTTCCTGTGGATGTGGGGCGTGTCTCGTACACGATACCAACCGTCGCGACTTCCCCGTCCTTCAGGTTAGCTATGCTCCTTGCCCCCCTCATGCTCACCCTTCTCGTGATTATGTTCCTGAGCCTCATGTACCTGTCCTCGAAGAGTTTCCTGAAGTCGTCGGCGTCGCCGCTGGCCTTCATGTTCACGCTGGCGTCCAGTATCACCTGGAAGTCCCAGTCGTACTCGCCCGCCACGGGCTTTGAGAATGAACTCTTCTCTCCTTCTCCCCCGCGGATCTCCTGCACGGCCGTTACCTGCAGGGCGGATCCCCCAGAGGCGGTGGTTTCACTCACAACGGGTGCCCTCGGGAGTATGTCCTCGTATGTTATGTATCCGAGATGCCCGTACTTCTCCACTATTTCCCTAACGTACTTTATCCCGCCCCTCTCAATTATGTACGATACAACCTCCGGCTCAGCGATGATCTCGTGCTTCAAAAGCTCGTTGATAACGGCCTCCCTCTCATTCATCACTCCACATCATGGGCGCTGGGAGATAAACCTTTTTGTTTGTAGTCCGCGTATACCGCGAGAAATATTTTTAGGGCGAGAAGGGCGTATATCATCAGGAGCATGTTGCGCATCTCTATGGTTATGCTGGCGCCCATTACCTGCAGATCCATCCTGGAGAGGACGTAATTCATGTACACTATCGTCGCCACCACCGAGATCGCCGTGGGGATGGAGGAGTACCTCGTGTAAGTCCCTATGGAAGAGGAGACGAAGAGTATCACCAGGTATATCATCGTGTACAGGGGAATACTGGACTCTCCAATTTCCGGGTACTTCAGCGCTATGGCGTGAAGCACCACTGCGGGAAGGGCCACGTATACGAGGAAATACACGCCGATGGCAGTCTCCCTCCTCATCGCTCACACCTCCACCTCGTAGCTCACGCTCTTCTCCATCCCGTAGTCATCCAGGATGATGTTCACGTAGACCTGGTAATGCCCCGGCAGCAGGTCGAACAGCACTATCCTCGCGTACTCGCCAGGTTCGAGGGTTATATTCTCCACCGTGTAGTTCTCAACACCATCGTGGATTATCCTCTTCTCCACGGTGAAGTGCAGTGGCGCGTTGGCGTTGTTCCTGAACACAAGGCACACCACGGGCTTTCCGTCCTGCACGCTGTTCATTATTCCCAGGTTGGATATTGGCGGGACCCAGTGGTACCTGATCTCCCTGACCACGTCCAGACCGTTAACCTCTATCCCGATGGATATCCTCCAGTCCTCCTCCCGGTTGAGCAGGTAGTCGATGCTCCGGGTTATCCCTATCTTCAGGTTTGCCTTCCTGTCGAACACCACCCTGTCCTCTCCCTTCCCCAGTATCCCGAGGTTATCGCGGACCACCACGTGCATCCTCGCATCAACCTTCACTGGGATCTTGCTTATGAAGTAGGGCACCACTATCTCCTTACCGTCGAAGGTTATCTCGTCCCGGTATATCCTGTACGTGTGGATCAGGGGCTGCCAGCTTATGTTCCTGCTGTAATGCGCGTTGAAATCCGCCAGGATCCAGTACCTGGCACTGACGTTTATGTTGAGGCGGAACACGCCGGGGTGGAACAGGTAGTACTCCCCCAGTTTCCTGTACATCTCCCCGAGGTCTATGCTCACCACGAAAACGTCGCTGTAGTCCTGAAGAGAATCTATCTTCTCTATCCTGAAATTGTCACCGTAAATGACCTGTGTGCCGTTGGTGATGTTGAACCCTATGCGCACGTCCTCTATGGGGTAAAGGCCGTCGTTCCTTATCTCCACGGGCACGGATACCTTCAGAGTGTTGTTCTCCAGGGCGAACCCCTCTATTCCCCTCGTGTCCACGTTGACACTCACATCTATGTTCGCGGCGGAGTAAAGGACCGTGAAGAACAGAGCCGCGACGATCAGATTGATAAGCACCATTGCCGTCTTGATCATATTTGAAACTCCCCGGGAGAATATTTAAAGTCTTATCCGAGATTATTTCGGGATATAATCAAATCTGAGAATCATAGAAGAATCGATGCTCTGGCACCGAGGGTGACCTCGTAGGTCCTTATCCCCTCCGGCACCTCGCACTCCCCGAATATTATCGCGGAGTTACCTAGAAGGGCCTGTGTGGCCATCGGACACTTCCTGAGGAAATCCTCCAGTTCTTCGCCCATCAGGCCTAGGGAAAATGAGAACTTCCTAGCAACTTTCAGCGCGTTCTTGAACGATGGACTGGCGGAGAATTTCCTCATGGCTTCGCCGCCCAGTTTTTTTATCTTGAGCGTCCACTCATCGCTGCCTATTATCTTTTCAGTTTCTATCCTCTCCCCGAAAACGGCAAGGGTTATCCTTCCCTGGTAGTGTATCCTGTCGACCACTCCCCAGGGCTGGATGCCGGCGCTTCTCCTGAATGTGAACCCACCTTCGTACTCGCTTGCAACATCGCCCAGCCCCGTGCCGTGTGCCACCTCGGCCCCATGGGCAATTTCCGCGGCTTCGAGGTAGGTCTTCCCACGCATGGCGGCAAGTGCAAGTGATGTGCTCAGCGCGATGGCGCCGCTCATCCCGAAGCCCTGCGAGATCGGAAGCGCCGCCGTGCTCCTTATCTCCCCCCGGAAGCCGTAGCGCTCCGCTATCCACCCCTGTATCTCACCCTCTATTCTGTCTCCATTGAGGAATATCCCCTCACCCTCCGTGTTCACCTCCGTTATGGTCCCAGGGTTCACGCACACGCCCACTCCACGGGAGCCCGTTTTATTCACCGACTCCTCCCGCACTATTTCGAAGAACAGTGTTACGCTTCCGGGGGAATATGCCCTATATTTCATCCGCGATTACCTCCAGGATACTCCTAGCAAGGTCCTCCTTGGTGCCCTTCACCCTCACCCTGCCCTTCCCGTGTATTATGATTGCCTCTGTTCCTTCCCTGGTGACATTTCCCAGGTCGTTGGCCACGATCATGTCCAGACGGTGCCTCCTCATCCTGTCCTCCGCCCTTCTTATCAGTTCTTCCTCGGGCACGTTGCTCTCGGCCTTGAATCCCACCAGGAAGCCCCCGTATCTCTCCCTGAGAAGCGAGAGGAACTTGGGGTTCTCCTCCCAGTTCATATCCCGCATTTCCTCGATGCCCACCTTCCCCTCCATGTGCGAAGGTTTGAAGTCGGGCAGTGCCGCTGGAACCAGGATGGCGTCGTACCCCTCTGAGACCATTGAGTCTATCTTCCAAAGGAGGTCTTCGAGGGTGCCAAACTCCTCCACGGGTATGTATGGGGGCACTTCGCAGCTGTGAAGCCCTAGAATCAATTTAACGTCAGCCCCGAGGAAGTACGCGACCTTCGCAATGGCAATGGATGTGCAGCCTGTGGAGAGATTCGTTACTATGCGGAAATCATCGATCCTCTCGTACCCGGCGCCTCCGATCACGAGGATCTTCTTTCCCCGCAGTTCTTCATGCAATTCGTGAATCACCCGGGCCGCGATCTCCTCACGGCTTGGTATTTTCATCTCCCCCTCCTCGAACTTAGGCTCCATGACCCTGGCGAACTGCGATACCCTTTCGAGATTCTCCCGGAAAATCGGGTTTGAGAACATCCTCTCGCTCATCGCCGGGACGAAGAGGCACCTCGACAGATTGGCAAGGATGAGGGTGCTCACGGCATCGCTCGCAATCCCGCAGGCAGCCTTCCCGATGATATCAGCGGTGGCGGGGGCAACGAGCACGAGATCGAATTCCTCGAGGTGCTCGTCCCTACCGCTGAGCTCCACCACAGGCTCATGGCCCGTCGCGAACAAAAGTGCATCGCGGGATATGAACTTCTCCGCCTCGCGGGTCATGTACGGGTACACGTCGGCGCCGTACCTTATGAGTTCCCTGGCGATTTTCACCGATTCCACCGCCGCGATACTTCCGGTGACTGCCAGGCCGATTCTCCTGTCTTTAAGGTAATCGCCCCTGGCGAACCTTATGCGCAATGACGGGTGCATGGTTGTGCAATGTCCCCGGGGTTAATAAAACCTGCGAAAGGGTAATTATTTAACCCCCAAGCCCATGCACACCCGGTGATCCCCTTGGATATGCAGGAGTTCATGAAGGTGCACAAGGCGAGGGTGGAGGAAGAGCTGAGGAGATTCTTCGCGGAGAAGAAGGAGAGCGTCGAGCATCCCCTCTTCCGGGACGCCGTTGAGGTCATAGAGGAATACACCCTGCGCGGGGGCAAGAGGATAAGGGCAATCCTCATGATCCTGGGCTACCGCCTCTACGGGGGCGAGGGGGACGAGATAATGAAGGCAGCCGCCGCGCTGGAACTCGTGCAGTCCTATTTCCTCATTCACGACGACATAATGGACGAGAGCGACTTGAGGAGGGGAAAGGCTACCATTCACCGGATATATGAAGCCAGAGCCAGGGGGAAGGTGAGAAACCCAGGAAGATTTGGGGAGAACTCAGCGATAATCGCCGGGGACCTCGCGAATATCTACGCGATACAGCTCTTCCAGTCCTCGGATTTTCCCCATGAGAGGAAGAGCAAGGCGCTTGAGGAGTTGCTCCGCATAATGGAGTACACCGGCTACGGACAGCTCATAGATGTTTACTCGGCCATTATGGACGAATTCACCGAGAGGGACCTCCTGACGCTCCACGAGTACAAGACGGCCAATTACACCATATACGGGCCCCTGGCCCTGGGTGCGATTCTCGCGGGAGGAGATCCAGAAGTCTTTAAGGACTTTGCCATTCCAATCGGCATCGCTTTCCAGTTGCAGGACGACATCCTGGGGCTCTTCGGCACCGAGGAGAAGATAGGGAAGCCGGTGACAAGTGATCTTGCAGAGGGGAAGAAGACCCTGCTGATAATCAAAGCCCTGGAGAACGCGAGCGGGGAGGAGAAAGAGGTAATAAATAAGGCGCTTGGCAATCCAGAGGTCACGCTGGAGGAACTGGAAAAAGTGCGGGAAATCGTGCGACGCACCGGCTCGCTGGACTACTCAAGAAGCCTTGCGGAGAAACTGGTGAACGACGGTAAGAGACACCTGGAAGGCATTAAATTCCCACGGGACGAGTACCGCAAGATCCTCATGGACCTGGCAGATTACATGATCCGAAGGACGAAGTGATCACGGGGATTCATCCAGCACTTCCCTCAATATTTTGAAGGACCTTTCCAGCGCTGGCTTCCACTGTCCGTGGTAGAGCGCCGCGGCGGGGTGATACATGGGGATTATTATCACATCCTTCCCGCGGAATACCTTGCCCTGGACGGCGGATATACTCTTCATCGCGAATCCAAATTTTTCCAGGATGTACTTTGCCGAAAACCTCCCCAGGGGGCATATTACGCGTGGTTTCATCACGGCGAGCTGCCTCTCCAGGTAAGGGGAGCAGAGCGAAATTTCTTCATCCGTCGGATCTCTATTCCCGGGTGGCCTGCATTTCACTATGTTCGTGATGTACACGTCCTCCCTGCTAAGCCCGATCGACGCGAGTAATTCGTCGAGGTACTTCCCGGCGGCGCCGACGAAGGGTCTTCCCTTTATGTCCTCCCAGCGCCCTGGAGCTTCGCCGATGAACATCACCTTCCTCTTAAATCCACCCTCGCCGGGCACCGCGTTCTTGCGCGTTTTTGCCAGGGGGCATTTCGTGCAACTTCTTATCTCTTCCTCTATCTTCTCCAGCGAATCCGAGGAGTCGAAGGAGAACAGGTCCATCTGCATGCCGGTAAATCCGCGGAAAAGATATAAATTATTTGCCCCATGCTCTCCCGTGGATCTCGCGTCCAGGTTGAGGCTGTACGTCATATCGGAGCCACGGTGCGGAGACCCTGTTTTTCAGCTCGAACACGCGCTCGAAGGCGGCGCGACGGCGGTGCAGCTCAGGATGAAGGGCGTCCCGGACAGGGAACTCCTTGAAGTTGCAAGGAGAGTTAGAAAAATCGCGGAAGAATACGGCGCCCTCTTCGTGGTGAACGACCGGGTTGACATTGCTCTCGCCTCGAATGCGGACGGGGTGCATCTAGGCAGAGAGGACATCCCCGTTGAGGTTGCGAGGGAAATCGCGCCGGAGCTGATAATTGGGCGCACCGTGCGCACAGCCGACGAGGCCATAAGGGCTGAGGAGCAGGGCGCCGATTACCTGGGGGCCGGAAGCGTGTACCCGTCAAAGACGAAAAATGCCCCTCTCATAGGATTGGAGGGCTTGTCCACGATTAAGAAATTTTCGAGGATTCCCGTGGTGGCGATAGGGGGCATAGTCCTGGAGAAGGTGGACGAGGTCCTATCCGCGGGCGCGGACGGAATCGCGGTGGTGAGCGCCGTTGTGTGCACCGAAGACATAGAGGAATCCACTAGGGCCTTTTTTCGGAAGATTGAGGGGCATTTTCGCTTTTCCAGGCGAGGTACCTGAGAACTGGGGTGGGGAACCTCACGAGCACTCCCGCCATTATTATGTATAGCAGGAGTGGGTACACCAGGGATATGCTAACATTCTCGTAGCTCAAATGCGCGGTTCCATACCCCAGTATGAGGAGCGTGTAAACGAGAACGAGGGAAAGCGCTGCGATCTCTGCCACCATGCTCCACAGGCCGTCGAAGGCATCTGCAATGAAGTACAGGAGAACTATGGGAATTCCCAGGTACATGGCCATTGCCAGGGTTCTAACGTACCTCTCCTGCAGGAGCCCGGGGTAGATGGCGTTGATCACGTATATTAGAGCGAGGGGGATCCCGATGAACACAAGGGCCCGACCGATGAGTAGGAAGAGGGGTTTGAGAATTTTCACAGGTCGATCACCTCCACGTATCGTATCCCGGTGTTCTCATCAGTTATTGTGATAACGACCCTGTCCACGGGCTGGTTCACGTTTATCTCCTCGTACCTGCTCACGCTCTCACCCGGCTCAACGCTCATCCTCTCCTCCTCGTGGTAAACCAGGGTACCGTTGTAGTAGTAATCCTTCTCAACGAGGAGCGACAGGGAGAAATCGGCGTCGTTCTGGAAGGAGTAGTGAAGGGTGCCGTTGTTCAGCACTTCGAATTGAAGGTTGTTCAGGGGCGCCCCCCAGGCGTAATCCGTGTGCATGGGTACTCTGAACCCCTCAAAGTCTATTTCGCCCGATAGGTGCAGAATCTGGGAATGCGTCACAAGGGACTTCGTGGCGTTCACGTTGAACACGAGTTTTAAGGTCCCGTCATACCTTCTCCCCAGGGTGAATTCCGTGCTGAAGGATCCCACGTTGGCATCGCCGGTGACGTTACCCCGGAAGGCGGCGGTTCCTTTGAGGTAGGAGGCGGTGGTTATGGTGTAGGGTATCGTTATGATCACATTGGTCCCGTTCTCCTCCATACCGCTGGGATGGTGGAGGACGAACTCCTTGACCAGAGGCTCCCACCTGACGTCGTCCAGGTACCTGGAGTTGAAATCCACCATGTCCAGGAGGTACTTCAGGGAGAGGGAGAAGTTCAGGCTGAATGTGTCGTAGTTGAAGAAGTGGTAGAAGGTGGGCTCTTCCAGTTCGTATATGTGCTGGAGGTCCACGGGAATCCGTATTACTATGGTTCTCCTGCTCCCAGCGGGTATGTCGCCGGCGTCTTGGTAGGAGTCGACGAACGTCGCGGTCGAGTTTTTAACCCTGAAGAAGATCTTTATCTGGTCGATGTCGTAAACACCGGAGTTCTTTATGGTGACGGGGACGCTCATCACCGCGTACCTCTTTCCGTCGAAGCTCCATGTTATGTCCCCTACGCTTTCAACGGTGGTGCTCTTGATGGCTACGGGCAATATTGCGAGGAACACCATCACGAATACGGCAAGGTGGAACAGGAATGCAAAACTTCGATATCCCCGATACAAAGAACGCCAGTTCATCGGATTGCAAAAGCCCAGATAGGATAAAACG
>WAOY01000065.1 GCA_015520985.1 DHVE2 group archaeon | reverse complement strand
CCTCACCACCGTGGCGCAGTACCGCGTGCTTATAGGTTACGCCGCGGGAGCCTATGACGGTATTGAGATACCAGTAACGGAGATCCTCACAAAGCAGGATGTGGAGAAAGCCGTTAATCTCGCACTTATGCTACAGAGCATACGCTTTTTCCACAGCTACGACCAGCAGGCGGCCAGTGCAATGGGCATAAGCGGCATCCTCGACAGGTACGCAAGGACTGGCACGATAGATGCCGCGGACATCTATTTCCTCTGGAACAGTGTGGATGACGATGTGGCAGTTGGCCGTGTTATAGGGCAGGCCATGTACAGCTACGCGGATCGCTTCGTCTACGAACTCTTCCGACTCTTCTGGGGAGACAACCTTGCGGAGGAGTACTTTGCAGATCCGACACTCGAGGAACCTTTCCTCAGCTGGGATGAGATAAAGAACAAGGGGGATGACTGGGCACGGCAGATGCTGTACATTTATCTTGACAAGTGGAGGCAGTGGCTCCAGATCCCGACGACCATATACCCGCATATGGACACCGCTGATATAAGCGTGGACTTCGACATTGTACTTGTATGGTTCGGTCCCCCACCCGTCGTGGTCACCGTGCCAGCGACGGCCCAGATGGAGTGGACCATTTACAATGACCCGGTTAGCGACACAATAGATTTGATACTCGACCCGGATGGCGATAGGGAATACTTCACCCTTCATGCCATTGGTATCTCCCAGAGCACAGATCTACCGATGGTCTTTTATCACACCTACGAGTATGATGTGGTGAAGAAATCCTTCGTGGATCAGCACAAGAATTACGCCGATGGAAGCCCCTATTACAACACCCTCAAGTTTGTGATAGATGCCCTCACCCGCTCGATGAAGAGGAGGTCCGATACCTACGACGATATCACGAACAAGGGATTTGTGGACCTTGCAGCATACGATGTGGCCCAATTGGCGGGGGATAGCAGTGCTCCAATCTCCACTGATCCGAAGGACCAGAGCACCGTTCTCGTGGATGGATCAAATGCGATAATCCACGGCCCCCTCGAGGACGGTGTTTCCACATTTGAGAGTAGCATATACTGGCTAAAGGAGTACTGGTGGCTGGAGGGCGCTTACAAGAAGTACAAGAACTCCACGGATGACGATGCATATCTCTTCTATCTTACCAGGGACACCGTGGATCTCTGGTATGAAGCAATGAAGAACCTCTACGATGGGGGTGATCCTTCGCCCACCGACGACGCAGGTCCCTATGATGATGATTGTGAGTCCTACCCTCCTGATTACCAGCAGAGCACCTGGCCCAGGGGCTATGACGGGTATCCATTCAATGGCCGGGTGCACAATGGCTCGTTCAACTTCCACCGGGATCTGACACGCGACGCCTACAACGACATAAAGGCGATAATCTGGGAGATGACCCTGGAGGAATGGATGAGATCCGGTGCAGACCTGGCGTTCCCCGATTACGACTCGGAAACCGTTTGGGATACTGTGAAGGAGCAGACGGAGGATGCCAGGCAGAATGTGGTTGGAGAGAACGGACTCATTCAGGATCTGAACTTCAAATTCCCGTACTTCTACTTCAATCCAATAAACTTCGACTTCCAGACCTTCGGTGATCTCAGGAGCTTCCTGGACTATGTCACCGACACAGGCACATACGACGGGAACTTCTGCCCATTCGTCAGGTGGCACGTTGGCGAGAGGATCCTCGGAGGACCCGGTTATGGGGCATGTGACGAGAACAACACCCAGGGTGGGGGCAATAATACGAACAACACAAATAACACCAACCTCACCAGCGGTTCCTTAGGCGTGGACGTGTCCCATTATCAGGGCACTATTGACTGGAATCAGGTTTACAATGCGGGGTATAGATTTGCATTCGTAAAAGCCAGCGAGAGCACCAGTTACGTTGATCCCCTGTTTGCCCAGAACGTTCGCTCCGCCAGCGCTGCCGGTCTTGCGGTTGGCGCTTACCATTTCGCAAGACCCACATCTAATGACCCCATATCTGAGGCGGATCATTTCGTGGACACGATACGTCCTTACATGAGCTACATGACCCTGCCCCCCGCTCTGGATCTTGAGGTTGGTAGCAGCATGGGGTGGAGTTCACTGTCCAACTGGGCAAAGCAGTTCCTCCAGAGGGTGCAATCTAGGCTGGGGGTCGCTCCCATAATCTACACCTCCAGCTACTACGCCAGAAACCTCGATCCTTCCCTGACGCAGTGGGGGCTCTGGATAGCCCACTGGACCTATGATCCTAACGCCACTCCAAACACGGGTGTGTGGAGCGACTGGGAGTTCTGGCAGTTCAGCGACCGCGGTTCGGTTCCGGGAATAAGCGGCAACGTGGATCTGGACAAGTACCATGGGTCCTTGAAGGCTATGATGGCGAGGATGTGGGCATATCGGGCTCCCGGCGACAATATACTGGACAACATGACCGAGTGGATGCACACTTCCCTTGATGTCCTCTCCAAGAACATAGCCCTCAGCACCAACTACTCATCACTGCCCCTATTCCTGAGTGTGAGGCAGGGCAGGTACGATTTCTGGGATTCCAACTACACCCATGACGAGCGGTTCCTGAGGACGAAGAACGAGAGCATCGTGGTGGATTTTGATCCTGACTACCTTAGTGACCTGAACATAATGGTGGGCGTTGGTGCCGGACATCGATTTGTGGACGTTCAGGACGTCGATTACCACATGGGCAACGCACCCTATCAGTACCAGATAGATGTCTCCGTCTCCGGGAAGGTAAACATAAATCTGAGGACTGACAGGACCTCGCTGGTCTACGGTGGCAAGCACTGGTATACCTGGTACAACGACACCGTTAACATTAACCTGCACCTGAAGATACCGATATACTCCGTCTGGTTCCTGGAATCTCACTGGAACAAATGTACACACCAGGACAACTGGGCATTCCACACCGACGTGCCCTTCAGCTACACCCGCGGATACTTCGGTATCGATACGAGGGACACAAAATTCAGGCCGTTCTTTGTGAGCAGGGAACTGAATACCTTCATATACGACTACGAGAAGATAGGGGAGATATGGAACAGGTACTCCACCTTCTACCACTTCGCGATGGTTAACGCCAAGGATGAGATGGCCGCCTGGAACTACACGTACAACCGCATCATTCTCAACGCCACCCGCGCCACAAACGAGGCTCTTAACAACTCTGTGGGCATGTTCTCCACGGTGTCCGGAGATCTCAACATGCTCTTCTCCAGGGCCAACGGATACGCCAATTCGCTACGGTTCTTCTACTTTGAGCGCACATTCACAGCCACCCGCGGTAAAGTGTACGAGGACAATGGTTACCGCAATTACAGCGCGGACATAGGTAATGTTCGAGTGCAGGAGAGATACAGCGAGGGCTCGGTTAATTTCAACGCCGATATAAAACGTGACGGTTTCCAGGTCAGGATGCAGGAGGTCTATGATGGGATATCCATACACATGTCCATCTCACCTGGGAGCATAAATTACCAGCGGGCATCTTACAGGCTGAATTACCAGAAGAGGGTTCCGGCGCTCAAGATGTTCGTGGAGGCGAAAAATGATGTGTATCGGATAGACTTCGGTTTCGTGGGCGATAGCAGCGCGGTCACTTCCCTCGCCTCGTACATCCCGCCGGTGAACCCAGGCACGGTCACCCCGGAGGAACTGATAAAGATGTTCAACGAGATGCTGAAACAGGTATACATCCACTACAACGATGACCTCGGATACAAACTGGGCATATACGTTGAGATTGGCTACAGGATGGAGAACAACGAGACTTACGTGGTGTGGTACAACGGCACTCCCACTAAGGACGCCTTCGTGCTGTGGCTCAACAACGAAGTAAGATACTTCGTTTACAAGGTGGGTATCTCCGAGTTCCCGCAGCACGCCTACGATGACCTACGCCTGGACGACGTCTACTACATGGTCAACGATCTGTGGATGCACACGAATTACGAGTCATCGTCGATTTTCGGCTACAGGGCAAGCGGTGATTTCAGAGGCTCCTCCGATAGTTACACCATTCGCGGCAGTTACAGCATAGATGTGCCGACTCCGGATCGTGGCCACGGGGACACTTCCTAGTCCTAAATCTTTTATTTTTGGAAACCCATACTCCCGCATGGACCTGATGAGCACCAACGCCAAGGGGAAGCATGTGAGGGGAAAGAGATTGCTGCTGTACGGAACGTGCGTGGAGAGTGGGCATCCGGAGATATTGGATAGATTTTCTGGGTATTCAAAGCTCTCCTTCTGCCCTGAGAAGGAGCACATAAACATGGCGTTCTACAAGCTCATGGCGATGATGGCCGTTGCAGAGGGCCTCACCGTGCTCACAGTTGACGGGTCTCCCCACTGCGTGCAGCTCCACTACATTGCCGACGAGGTTCAGAGGTACTCCCGGAGGGACTTTGACGTGAGGCACTACGTCTTGGAGAAGGGGGAGCTAGTGGAGGTCTCGCAGAGGGCCGTAAAGGTGTCCCGCTATCTCTCCAAGGTGGAAAAGCTGCTGCGGTGAATCAATTTTTCAGGGATCTGTATGCTGCAAATGCAGCAACTATTGACAGGATCAGGGCGGATATGAACATGGCCTGGGGCGATGGAAAGGTCTGATCCCTTATCACTATTGGCACCTCATCGCTGCCTTTCAGCGTGCCTGTGCGGAAGGTGTATTCCTTTGAGAAAAATGCGTAGTCCACCTTCACCACCATCGTGCTGTTGTCCCTTATCTCCTCCGGATACTGTGCTATTATCGTGAATCCTGTGCCGTTCTGCACGGTTTGAAATGTGTGGTTTCCCAGTATAACCGTTATTTTGGCCCCCTCAACTATGTTTCCGTTGAGGTAGAACTTCCCCACAATTCTTATCTCCCTGAGGTAGCTCACTTCTTCCCTGAGGTACCACACCACGTATCCGCTCACGTTGTATCCGTATATGAAGACAGTGTACTTACCGTAGTCCACTGTAACCCTGTAACTTCCATCCGGGCCCATCACGCCGCTGTATCCCCCGCTCAGGTTTCCCACGTATATCTCTACATAGTCCGCTGAGGTGGTGTAGTTCACGCTTAAAACTCCGTCATTCACTTGCACCTCGGCACTCCCGTTTACTCCCTGCACCCCCGTGTACAGCAGATCCCTCAGGAACTCGTCCCACAGGCTCTCTCTAGCGAATTCTGTGTAGTAGTACTCTCCGGAGATGCTGAAGGGGGGAAAGTATATGCCTATTCCGTGGGCGTTTCTTGCATGGTACCCGTTGGCTGGATTGGGGCAATCCCATGCTCGGTAGTAGGTCATGTTCCTCATTTCACTCATTATTTCCAGCGCCATTTTCGACAGGCGGTAATCCCCGACAGAATCTATTCTGCTCATCAGATCGTAGAGATCTGCGACTGTGCTTAACTCGTACCTCTCAACATCTCCAGTTTTATTCAATATCTTCTCTCTCAGGTACGGCACCACGGGTAGTGCGAACTGAATGCCACTGTTGAACTTCTCCATGAATTCGGGCATCATGCTGGAGTTTACCGAGGCCATTATGACCGATAGCCCGTCATTGGAGTAGAACCTGCTGGCCCACGTGTACATCGCATCTACTACGAGGCGAGATGCGTTCTCCGGATTCAGGTTTTCGATATTGCGGAGTATGTCGTAATATGGCCAGCCTGTGGCCGGCTCGTCCTTCTCCGAGGCAACGATGTATCTAGCCACGGAGCTCATGGGGTAGTATATCTCTATGCCCCCCATCCTGCATGCGTCAAAACCGAGCACATCCAGCTTTTTTCCTCGTAGGGAGTTGAATTCTCCGATGGCTTCTCTGATCTCGTCCAGGGTAAGCCAGTCCCCGTGGTCCAGGCATATCCCCGAATAGTAATTTCCGTGGTTCCACAGGTCAAGAAAGTAATGCCTCGCCGGGTACCTGTTGAGGGTCCAGTTGAGGAAGTACCTGAGGGTATTCCCGCTGCCCATGTCCACCTCACCAAGGTCCTCCAGCATTACCTTCCTCCCCTTCTCTATCAGGTATATCGCAGAATCTCCTTGGGTGGTGGAATCGTACATTACGAGAATTGTCAGGTTCGAGTTGGAGCCGTAGCTCATCATCTCAGCCAGGTCATCCGCTGCATAGTCCGCGAGGGTGTTGTCCGCGTCCATGTAGACCATGAACGTCCAGTTTGGTATATCACCCGCCCCTTGTCCCGCATCTGCGCCACTGGAGGCTATGGGCGGGACCGATACGATTACGAGAATTATAAGTACCACTGTTCCGACTTTCACCGGGAGTCATTATGTTGCAAGATATTTATGCTTTTTCCTGCGGCCTGCGGCATGTGTGAAATCATCGCACCGGAATCCTATACAATTGCCCTAGAAATTGTGCCCGAACACCTCTCTTTAAAATGAAGGTGTTTCACACCATCAAAAAGTTAACCCCAAACTTACCATACTAGCACGATGTATATTTCTCAGCATAATTGCAACTTGTCCCCGGTGTTGAGAAAGCTTAAATACGCCCAGCCGAATTACCCGGTATGAAGCTGGAGGACATGTTTGATGGCATTGAGGAGACAATCATGGACATTCTCGCGAGGATCGATGACGGAGATGAGGGCGCCCTAGAGGAACTTAAGAAGGTAAAGAGGTACATCGCCGAGCTCAACGACATGCTGAGCGTCGTGGACGAGGGGGATGACATAGAGAGCATAAAGAGCAAGTTCGACGAGTTGAGCAAGAAGTTCGACGAGTTCCTTATGGCTGTGGTGAAGGTGGTGGGATGACTTCAATACGTGACTCCATAAAGATGGGCGAGGTTATATCCTTCGTTAGATCCGTGGACGAGCAGGAGATCGAGCTTTACTACGACGACGCGGACAACCTCTGGTACCTGGCCACAGCGGACCGGGAGGAGTACGTCGTCATAGGCACCGACGAGGATCTCGATGAACTCTACCGCATACTCAAGCACGTGGTCGAGGACATCCCCTGGGAGGAGGACTGGGAGCCTGAGGAGAATGCCTGAAATAACCCTTCCACCCTACGCCCGGGAAACCATCGTGCGATTCATACGGGATTTCGTTGGCCAGGGGAACGTGGTGCTGGGGCTCAGCGGGGGCCTCGATTCCTCGGTGGTTCTCGCGCTTTGCGCCGAGGCCCTCGGACCCGAGAGGGTTCTCGCGGTGCACATGCCAGATTCCGTCACTC
>WAOY01000064.1 GCA_015520985.1 DHVE2 group archaeon | reverse complement strand
GATCCGGGTTTCCTCCAGGGCCCTCAGGATTCACATATATGAGACCCATCTCCGTCGCTGCATACGGCCTTTCAAGCTCACCTTCTTTCACGCGCTTGCTTGTGAGCATCTCTTCCTCGGGACCCCAGTCTGGACTCTCGTCCGGCTCATATATGTCTTCCCTGCCCAGAGAGAATCCCAGTATGTGCACTCCCATGTCCTCCAAGGCGACGGTTCCCGCGAGGATGATCAGATCCGCCCAGGAGAGTTTTCTTCCGTATTTCTTCTTTATGGGCCAGAGGAGCCTCAGGGCTTTATCGAGTCCTATGTTGTCCGGCCAGTTTATTCTCGGTGGAAATCTTATGCTTCCATTCCTAGCGCCGCCACGACCATCGTAAATCCTGTAACTTCCGGAACTGTGCCATGCCAGGCGTACAAAGAGAGGGCCGTAGTGCCCGAAATCCGCGGGCCACCAGTCCTGCGGGGTTCTCATCAATTTCTTCAGGTCCTTTATAACGGCATTCACATCAAGTTTGCTTACCTCTGCTACATAGTCGTAATCAGGCCCGTAAGGATGGAATGCCGGGCAGTTCTGCTTCAATATTTTCAAATTCAGCCTGTTAGGCCACCAGTCCGTTATCCACCTTTTTCTTGGTTTTGAGTTTTTACCATCCATCATTCTCCTCCTCCCTTTTCACCTCAATATCTCGTAGAACTCCTCGTAGGGCATCTCCGCGAGGTGCGGGGGCATCTCCTGGAATGCCCTGCGGAACATATCCTCGAGATGAGATTTCTCGTGGACGTCCTTGGACTCCCAGTACGTGAGTATTACGTACTTGGTTGGATTGATTTCCATGTCCTTCATGTCCCCCGGGAGCCCGGAGCCGATGGCGCTCACGCCGCTCACCCTGAGGAGCTGTGAGCCCAGGAAGCCGGGAAATTCCTCAGTTGCCCTGCAGAGATTCTTCGCTACCTTCTCAAATTCCTCCTCGTGCCCGGGCCTGACGCGGACGAAGTTCATGGCGCATACCACATCGGTACCTTCCCATTCTCTGTCCTTCAGTTCCTCCGTGGTGATTATTCTCGCCTCTATGCCCATCTCCCTGAGCTTTCTCTCCGCGATCCTCGCGCGGTGTTCGGTTCCGCAGTAAACCGCCACGCGGGTATTTTTGCACAGCGATTTCAGGAACTCTTTGTACAGTTCAAGGTCGAAATGGGGTATGTTTATCGCTCCCTTTACGTGCTTCTTCAGGTACTCGTGCCGGCTCCTGACGTCCACGATAACCTCATCCATGGCTCCGCACCTCAGAACTTCACGAACATGTCACGGGGTGCGTTGCAGACCGGGCACTTCTCCGGCGGGTCATCGCCCATGTAAGTGTAGCCGCACACCGGGCAGATGTAGATGTCCTTCTCTTCGATATCCTCACCCTGCGCAGCCTTCTCCTTGGCATCGCTGTACATCTCTGCGTGGATCTTCTCCGCGCTCAGCGCGTAGTCTATGGACCTCACCGCGCCCTTCTCCCCGAAGTACTCCGCTATCGCCTTGTACGCGGGGTACATGTCTTCCACTTCGAAGGTCTCGCCCCCTATTGCAGTCTCGAGATTTTCCTCTGTGCTCTTTATGTACCCGAGATTCCTGGCGTGGTTCTTCGCGTGAACGAATTCAGCGTAGGCAATCGCCCTGAATAATCGCGCGATGTTCTTCTTACCCTCTTTCTCAGCGACTTCCGCGAAGATTGTGTACTTCATATGAGCCATGCTCTCTCCCGCGAAGGCCTCTTCCAAACTTTTCTGCACCATCTTTCTCATTTTTTCACCTCCTTTATGGGCCCACGTGCATCATGGGCCAGTACTCATCATAGTTCTCGAACGTCTTCAAATTCTCCAACTCCTTGGCGAGGATGTCGTAATGGCCCTGCTCCATATTCGCCAGGATTTGAAGCATCTTCCTGTTGTTCTCATCCTTGAGCAGGTCCTTCAGACTCTCGTAGAAATCCTTCGCAGCCAGCTCCGCTTTCATCGCATCCTCTATTATCTCGCTCAGCAGCCTATCCTCGGAGGCGTCCACCTCCGGCAGAGGCACAGGCGTTTTCTCAGGCAGCACGATCTCCTCGTCTGGGAACTTCTGCCTGTACAGCGCCTCCAGGAACGCGCGATGCTTGTCCTCCTCCCCGGCCAGGAAGAGTAGTCTCTCCTTGAGCAGGGCGTTCTTCACCCTGTTTGCCAGATCTTCGTACACTCTTTTGCTCTCAACCTCGCTTTTTATGGCTGCGAGGAGCAGGGTCTTCAGGTTGTAATCCTCAAGATTCATTTTTGCTCACCTCCTCTTTGAGGGCCGCGAGAACCTCTTCAACATGTCCCGCTACCCTGACGTTCTTCCACTCCCTAACTATCTTACCATCGGGATTTATCAGGAATGTGCTCCTTATCGTACCGAAGTACTCCTTTCCGTACCTCTTCTTCTTTCCCCAGGCGCCGTATTTCTCTATAACCTCATGCTTCTCGTCGCTGAGCAGCAGGATTTTGAGGCCATGCTTCTCTATGAACTTCGCATGGCTCTTCGGGGAGTCCTTGCTTATCCCTATTATCACGGCGCCCAGTTTCTCAAACTCTTCCTTATTCTCGGTGAATTCCTTAGCCTCGCGGGTGCAGCCGGATGTGTTGTCCTTTGGATAGAAGTAAAGGACGACCCACTTCCCCCGGAAGTCGTGGAGGCAGTGCTCCTTTCCCTCGTGATCCGGCAGGCAGAAATCCGGGGCCTCGCGCATCATCCCATCACCCCCAATTCGCGATGCTTTTCCGCAATTTTCTTCGCGAACTCGCGTATCTTCCCGTAATCTTCATCCTTTGGAAGTCCCTTGATCAGCAGGGGTTCGAGCAGCTCCACGCGCAAAGAGCCCAAATTTGCCTTGAGTATGTCCACGGTCCTTCCGCCCCAGCCGTAGGAGCCCATGATACCCACGACCTTCACCTTGGGCCTCAGGGCATTGGCGAGGTATGCCGCATACACCGCGCTGGGGTGCGGTCCCGCGAGCATCGTGGGCGTTGCAATGATTAGAGTGGTGACGTCAACGAGATCAATTGCGATTTCTCCCATGTCCGCGTGGACTAGATCGCGGACCTTCACCTCCACGCCCTCCTCTCCGAGGTAATCCACCAGGGCATCCACCATCTTCTTGGTGCTGCCGTGCATGGATACATAAAGCACGAGAGCCTCGTTCTTCGTCTTCTCAGAAATCCATTCCTTGTACGCGTCTATGATGAATTTCGGGTCGCTGTACGCTGGTCCGTGGCTGGGCGCTATTATCCTCGGTTCGAGTTCCTCTATCTTCTTTATGTTTCTCCCGATGGTCTGGCGGAAGGGCATCATGATCTCCGCGTAGTACCTCTTCGCCTCATGGTATATCCGATCGTACTGCTCAGCGAATGTGTGCGTTGTCGCTGCGTGGGATCCGAAGAAGTCGCAGGTGAAGGCGATGCGGTCCTCAACCAGGAACGTGGTCATGGTTTCAGGCCAGTGCACCCAGGGAGTAAAGACGAATTTGAGCGTCTTGCCGCCGAGGTCTAGGGTATCTCCCTCCTTTATCACTATGAAATCCTCGTCCTTGAGGTGCAGAAGGTCCATCTCGAAGGCCTTGCACTTGGCATTCGTAACGACCTTCGCACCGGGGTATTTCTCAAGGAGAATGGGAATCGCGCCGGAATGATCCTGCTCCGCGTGGTTGGACACGATGTAGTCTATTCTCTCCACGCCCAGTTCCTCAAGATTCGCCAAGAGCTGATCAACCTTCTCCGGTTCAACTGTATCAACGAGGGCTATTTTCTCCGAACCCAGTATCAGGTAAGCATTGTAGCTCGTGCCCTGTGGAGTCGAGACGATCTCGTCGAATAGCGTACGCTCCCAGTCAATTGCGCCTACGTTGTACACCCCTTCCGCCATCTTCCTTATCATCTTCACTCACCCACCGGCTCGAAGAGATCCTTGGAAGCGCCGCAGATCGGACATACCCACGTGTCGGGCAGATCCTCAAAGGGCGTGCCCGCCGGGATCTCGCTGTCGGGATCTCCAACCGCCGGGTCGTATATATATCCGCATATCGTGCACCTATACTTCATTCTCTCACCTCCTTTTCATTCTTGGTACGTTGCCGCCTTCTTGGGCGTCTTGCCCTTGACAACGCGATGGTAGTAATCGTAGGTCATGGGCTCTCCCTCACCCAGGGAATCGCCATCAACCACCTCACCTACGAACAGTACGTGGGATCCTACGTCCACTTCCTTAACGACCTTCGCCTCCAGGTACGCGATGGTGTATTCTTCAAGTATCGGAGCCCCTGTAGTTCCGATCCTGTACTTCACCTGTGAGAACTTGTCCACATCGCGCCCGGAGCGGAATCCGAATAGCCCGATAAGCTTGAAGGGCGCCTCCGTTGAGAGGATCGAAACGGCGAACACCCCACTATCCTTGATGTACTCGTAGGTCAGGTTCTCCTTGTTTATGCTCGTGGCTATCTGCACGGGCTTCGGTGTGAGTTGAAACACAGTATTCGCTATTTGCCCGTTTATTTTATCGCCCTTCTTCGAGGAAACCACGTACATTCCGTAGTTTATTTTGTGCAGCCCCACCTTTATGTTTGTCATCGTCCATGGTAATGGGTTCGAACTATATAAATTTTTGGTGCGATATACAAAAGTGTCCACCACGAAAAAGTTTATATTGTTTGTTCTCATACACAACAGTAATGGACGATAAGGACAGGAAGATCATTGAGATTCTTCGTGAAAATGCGAGGACTCCGTACACCGAGATAGCCAAGCAGCTCGGGGTCACGGAGGCCACCATAAGGAAGAGGATATCCGAACTCGAAAAAATTGGAGTCATAAAGAAGTACACCGTTGAACTGGATCCCAAGAAGATGGGCTACAAGTCCGTCACCATACTGGGTCTGGATGCGGAGCCCAAGTACCTCCTCGAGGTTGCAAAGAAGCTGGCCGAGATGGAGGAGGTCCAGTGGGTCGCAACATCTACCGGAGATCACATGATCATGTGCGAGGTGTGGGCGCGGGACGGCGAGGAACTCCTGGAACTCCTCACCAAGAAGATCGGGAAGATCAGGGGCGTGAAGGACCTCTGCCCAGCCATCATCATGGAGAGAATAAAGTGATCACACGGTGAAGTGGAGCACCACGGTCACGGTGTACAGGTCGAAGTAATCCAGGTGGAGCACCAGTGTGTGCTGCCCCGGGTCCACGAAGGACGCTGTGGGTACGGATATTTCCCTGTTCTCCCCGACGGAGAAATGCTCCATGGGTATCTTCTCGTTCCTCTCCTGGCCGTCCAGGGTCCAGCGTATCCTGTTGTAGTAGTAGGGTGAATCCCCCTCCTCGCTCAGGGTTAGGTTCACGAATTCCAGGTATGCCGTGTCTCCCTTCCTGTCTATTTTGAGGTGGTAGTCAACGATGGTGAGGGATGGCTCCTTGAAGTATATGCTCCTGTTCAGAACCACATCGCCCTTCCACTTGAGGACCACGTAGTACGTCCCTATGAGGTTCGGGGGATCTATCCTCTCTATCTTCGCAGATTCTCCCAGGGGCCCTCCGGTGTACACCCAGGTTCCAACGGTCCTGTAATCTCTGTCCAGAAGCTCTATGGTGTTGAACTCGTCCAGTTTTTGCGAGAAGGTGAGGGTAAGCTCCGGAGATATATCACCGGCAGACACCTCGTAGTCCACCAGCTTAATTTCGTTGTTTGAACCACCCAAACCGCCCATGCCCCCTGACATTGCTACGAGGGCCGCAATTACCACGATCGCCGCCACCGCCGAGGCCAATATCAGTATAGTTCTCCTGTCCATTTCAATCCCCGGGAGGTATCGGCATCCCCATTTATCTCTTTTGCCATCATCCCGCCAGCCAGTGCACAATGGCGCTCATCATCTCCGCACCCACCGTGGCGTCGTGTTTCTCAACCGCTTCAAAGGAGAAGGCGGTGAAAACGACCCTGTAACTGCCGTTTTCGTGCCGGCACGCCGTGTAATGACTCAGG
>WAOY01000063.1 GCA_015520985.1 DHVE2 group archaeon | reverse complement strand
CCTCATGATTACGAGGGCGCCGTAGGCGTCGCGGCCATCGTAGGAGATGTCGACTCCGCCCACAGTATCCGTGGAGAAGCGGTCATGCAAGATGATTCGTTTCCGCAGCGATTCCTGCTCCTCCCTGAGTCTTTTGAGGGGGTAATCCGTTCGGAATTCCTCGAAGAGAATTTCGCGGAAATTCACGATCTTCCCGTTCTCCACCTCAACGCCCTCCTCTCGGAGCAACTCTATCTTTCTCCGCAGCCCCTCCGGGTGGGTGAATCCCCCCAGGGAGCCGTCGCTCATCACAACGCGGTGGCAGGGGATGCGCGGAGGATCGGGGTTCTGAGAGAGCATAACGCCACAGGCCCTCGCGGCCCTTATGTCCCCCAGCGCCCTTGCCAATGCGCCGTAGGTGCTCACCCTGCCCCGGGGGATCTGCATGACGAGGCGGTAGAAGTAGGAGTAGAGGTCCATGCTCTGGAAATCCCCAGGGTGTTAATCACCTTTTCGCCTCAGCACCGCAGCGTAAATCACATCCCCTGAGACGAAGTACCCGCCGATTCTCTCCTTTTCGAAGAAGTCGCCACCGCCCATCTCCATCTCCCCGAAATCCGGATTCTCCTCCAGGAATTTCTCCACGAGCAAATAGGTCTCGTCGGGGTTGAAGGTGCAGACTGCGTAAATAAGAAATCCCCCCGGCTTAACGAATTCCTTCGCCTCGCGCAGGATATCCATCTGTATATTCGGGAATTCGTCCAGGTCCTCGCGGTACTTCGCCTCTGGATTCCTAGCGGAGGAGCCGAGCCCGCTGCACGGCGCGTCCACCAGCAAGACCTCATGCTCCTCCCCGCGGAATTCCTCGAACTCCAGTCCCAGCAGTTCTGCGCGGCGGAACAGCGATTCTATCTTTTTCTCGTTTATATCGTGAATGCAAATCCTCGCCCGGGGGTTGAAGAACTTGGCGGTGAAACTTTTCCCTCCGCTGCCGGCGCAGTAGTCCAGGATGTCATCGCCCAGGGTGGCCACCAGCTTTGAGAGGTGCTGGCTGGAAGAGTCCTGCACTATCGCGAGGCCTTCCTTCACCAGGTGTGAGTACCTTGCCCTGGGTTCCGAGCGGACGCACGTCTCAGGGGTGCAGGGGTGCGCCTCCACACCCTCCTTACGCAGTTCCTTCAGCGCATCCCTCCTTGAGATCCTGGGCAGGTTCACGGACAGGTGAGTCTCGGGTTCTCTGTTGATTATGGAGGCGAATTTCGGGAACATGCGCAGCACGCGGAGAACCTGCGGCGACGCCGATAGATACACGTCCTCGCGCCCTTCCCTCACTGCCATGTTCGCGTACTTCTCCAGGGTACCCGTCTGGAAGAAGAGGTTCACGTAATTCTTCGGATTCTTCCCGAGGCCCTCCCTCTCCAGGGCGAAGTCGTAGAGTTTCTTGAACCTGACAACGTGATGCACGATCTCCGCGACCAAATCCCTCTCCTCCTGGGTGAGCCCAGAAGATGGCAGTACATCGCGCATAGCGCGGGCCATGTTCCCCTTGCGGAGCCATTTCGCCACGATCTTTTCCGCAACCTTCCTGATCCTTGCGTTGTTCACGGGCCCACATCGCGGCGGGGGTAATAACCTTTTTCCCGCTCGAAAAGTTTAAAACGCAAATCGGGAGAAATCTTAATATCGTGCTTTCTTTTAGGTGGAGCAAATGGAGTTTGAGAAGGCGAAGTGGATGCAGATGCCCCGCGAGATCTACGCGGGACACGGCGTTATTGGCAAGTTAGGCGAGATGTGCCACAGGTTCGGGTTGAAGGGCAAAGCCCTCGTTGTTACGGGGGAGAAGACCTACGGCATCGCCGGGGAGAGGGTGGTGAAGATTCTCAAGAAGGCCAGGTACGAGGTTGGCGTTATCAAGACGGGCATCGCGGACAAGAAGAACCTGGCCGAGGTAAAGAAGGTGGGGAAGAAGTACGACTTTCTGGTGGGCGTGGGCGGGGGGAGCAAGATAGACCTCGCGAAGAAGGCGTCCTTTGACCTCGGTGTTCCTTTCATAAGCGTGCCAACAACTGCGAGCCACGACGGCATAGCGAGTCCTCGCGCATCCATAAGGGATGACGGGACTTCCATGTCCATGGAAGCCCAGGAACCACTGGGCATCGTCGCGGACACGGAGATCATAATGAATTCGCCCTACAGGTACCTGGCCGCGGGAGCCGCCGACGTCATAGGGAACGTTACGGCCATTAAGGACTGGGAGCTGGCCCACAAGCTCAGGAACGAGGACTTCAGCACAACCGCATATGGCCTCGCCAAATACGCGGCCCAGGAGGTCATCGAGAAGGCGGACATGATAAAGCCGAACCTGGAGGAGAGCGCCTGGGTCATCGTGAAATCGGTGGTGGTATCGGGCATGGCCATGAGTATCGCAAATTCCTCGCGACCCGCGAGTGGCTCGGAGCACCTCTTCGCGCATGCCCTGGAAAAGAGGGCGCCTGGAAAGGCATTGCACGGGGAGATGGTGGGCGTCGGGACGATAATGATGCTCTACCTTCACGGTGGAGACTGGAAGGGCATACGGGATGTGCTGAGGAAGATAGGCGCGCCCACCACCGCGAAGGAGCTGGGGGTTGAGGACGAGGATATAATATGGGCTCTAACTCACGCTCACAGGATGAGGAAGAGGTACACCATTCTGGGGGATAAGGGGCTTAGCAAGGAAGCCGCCAGAAACCTGGCGAAGATAACAGGAGTTATAGGGAGGTGATGAAGCATGGCGATAATAACACTGGTGGGAAAGGAGCTGGCGAAGGAAGGGATGGAGTTCCAGTACATAGGGCCCCTAATGGAGTGCCGCGCGTGCAAGCTGAAGAACGTCTGCTTTAACCTTGACGAGGGAAAGTGGTACCGCGTTGTAAAGGTGAGGGATAAAGAGCACGACTGCAAGGTGCACGAGGGTGGAAAGGTCGTGACGGTGGAGGTCGAGGAGATCCCCGTGGAAATAGCGGTGGACGCCAAGACGGTGGTGGAGGGTGAAACCCTTGAGTTCCGCAGGATCCCCGCGAGGGACTGCGACTGCGACCCTGATCTCTGCGCGCCCCTCGGGCTTAGGGACGGCACCAAGGTGAAGATAGTGAAGGTTCTCGGCACCATCAAGTGCGGCAACAGGGACCTCAAGAGAGTGCAGGTCACATGGTAGAGATAGGTCTCGTTGGAAAGCCCAACGTGGGCAAGTCCACATTCTTCTCCTCTCTCACCATGCATTCGGCGGAGATAGCGAATTATCCATTCACGACCATCGACGCAAATCGAGCATTCGGGCACGTTCGCAAGCCCTGTCCCCACGTTGAGCTGGGAAGGCAGTGCAACCCCAGGAGGGCACCGTGCATAGAAGGCACGAGGTTCATACCCGTTGAGATAATAGACGTCGCCGGCCTGGTCCCCGGCGCCCATGAGGGCCGTGGCCTCGGGAACAAGTTCCTGGATGATCTGAGGCACGCCGATGTCCTCATACACATCGTTGACGTCTCCGGATCCACCGATGCCGAGGGAAACCCCGTTGATGCGGGTACCAGGGATCCGATGGAGGACGTGGAGTTCCTGGAGGAGGAGATAGGGTACTGGATAGCCGCGATAATTGAGGATGGCTGGGTGCGCCTCGCCCGTAAGATTGAGGGGGAGAAGAGGAAGGTGCATGATGTGCTAGCGGAGAAACTATCCGGGCTGAAGATAGGGGAGAGGGAGATAAGGGAATCCATAGTTCATCTCGATCTGGACGATAAGCCAACCCGGTGGAGCCGGGAGGATATCCTCGATTTAGCATTCGAGATAAGGAGACGGGCAAAGCCCATAGTGATCGCCGCCAACAAGGCCGATCTCGTAGATCCACGGAAGGTACGGGACTTCGTCTCCCGCGCCAGGGAGAGGGGATACGTGGCCGTTCCAACCAGCGCTGATTACGAACTCGCGCTCAAGCGCGCCGCAAGGGCGGGCCTCGTGGACTACGTTCCCGGCGCTCCGGAATTCCGGGTGAAGGACGGTGCGAGGCTCAACGAGGCGCAGAGGAAGGCCCTTGAGAGGATCTCCGATTTCATGCGCGAGTTCGGTGGCACGGGGGTGCAGAAGGTCCTGGAGATAGCAGTCTTCGACATTCTTCGCATGATCGCCGTTTACCCCGTGGAGGACGAGAACAAGTGGACCGATAAGAATGGCAACGTGCTTCCAGACGTTTTCCTCATGCCCGAGGGATCCACCGCCAGGGATCTAGCGTTCAAGGTCCACACCGATTTGGGGAAGAACTTCATAAGGGCCATAGACGGCAGGAGCAAGATGGTCCTTGGCCATGATTATGTGCTCAGGGACGGCGACGTCATTAAGATAGTCGCCAGGACGTGAATACCCGCGACGTTGGATATTATCACCGCGGCGATGAAGGCGGCCCAGAGCCCTGATATTATTGCTGTCACAAAGAATAGATATCTGAGCAGCGTCCCGTTCTCTCTCCTAGCCATCGCGAACAGGGAGATGGCCACCGTGGATATGCCCGCCTCGTAGGCAACTATGCCGACTATTAACCGGAGGAGGAAAGCGTACAGGACTGTACCTGTCCATATGAGAACCAGCGACGCTATGAGGAGGTAGGCGGGCCACCTCGGCCTTTCACTCCCTTTCTCTCCCTGGATGAATTCGTCGTACACCCTTGGAGGAAAGCCAGAAAAGGTATATAACCGTTGCGACATGCCAAGGGCATGCGAAGGATAAGTGAAGAGGCCGCGGACCTGAACCTCTGCGATCACTGCCTTGGCCGCCTTTACGGGATGCTCGGCCACGGACTGAGCAACTTGGATAGGGGTAGGGCGATAAGGATCGTGGTGGCCATGGAGCGAAACGAGGAGTACAGGGAGCACAAGGAATGCGATATATGCGGCGGGATATTCTCCAGGCTCGAGGATTACGCGAGGTACGTGGTGGATCTCCTGAGGGAATACGAGTTCTCCACATTCTCCGTTGGCAGCAAATTCTCCGATGATGTCCTTGAGAAGGAGAAGGAGTACGTCTCGAGGTATTCCTCCGAGGAGTACGCGGAGCCGATTGGCCGGGAATTCAACAGGGAGCTCGGAAAGAGGATATCCCAGCTTACGGGGAAGGAGGCGGATCTCGCAAATCCCGACGTGACGGTTATAGTGGACACGGAGTACGACGACGTCCGCCTGGAGATAAAACCCCTCTTCCTCTACGGCAGGTACAGGAAACTCGTCCGGGGGATCCCGCAGACCAAGTGGCCCTCCGGGAAGTACGCTGAGAGTGTTGAGGAACTCATTGCAAAGCCCGTGATGGAGCTCACCGGTGGCGAAGGGCACGCCCTGCACGGCATGGGCAGGGAGGACATAGATGTTCGCATGCTCGGAACTGGAAGACCCTTCGTTCTGGAGATAAAGAGGCCGAAGAGAAGGACCCTTGATTTGGAAGAGATTATGAGGCGCATAAACGAGTATGCATCGGGGAAGGTGGAGGTAACCGAGCTCAGGTACGCCACCCGTGCCGATGTCCGCAGGGTCAAGGAGGCGAAGCCCAGGAAGAGGTACCGCGTCGCCGTGCAGGTAAATGCTACCCGGGACGAGGTGGAAAAGGCCCTGGAGGGAATCGTGGGGAAGGTGAGGCAGAGGACCCCCAGAAGGGTGGCCCACAGGAGGGCTGACCGTGTAAGAATTCGCCATGTGTACGAGGCCAGGTTGGTTGGAGAGGATAACGGTGCCTACGTAATTGAGATCCTCGCAGAGAGCGGCACCTACATCAAAGAACTCATGCACGGGGATGACGGAAGGACAAGGCCATCCCTCGCCGAACTGCTCGGGAAGGAGGTGGAGGTAGCATACCTGGACGTCCTGGAAATCCTGGACGGGGAGTGAATCACAGCACCTTCAGGCTCTCCTTTATCTCCTGCAGTTTCTTTATCTTCTCCTCCGCCTCCCTCTTTCTCTCCTCTATCTCCTTGAGTTTCTCCTCGATTTCTTTCTCGCGGGCCTCCAGGACCTTGCTCCTCTCCGCGATCTCCTTTTCCCTCTTTTTGATCTCCTCCTCCTTCTCCCTCAGTTTTTTCTCCCTCTTTTCCAGGTCCTTCTCCCTCTTCTCCAGTTCCTTCTCCCTCGTCTGGAGGTCGTAGAGCTTCGTTTCCACTTCGATCTCCTTTTTCTTCAGCGCGATTGCCCTCTTCTCTATCTCCTCTTCCCTGCCCTTCAGCTCCTTCTCCCTCTTCCTGAGCTCCTTCTCCCTTTCACCCAGTTTCTTCTCCCGCTCCTTGATCTCCTTCTCCCTCTCCTCAACGCTCTTCTCCCTCGCCTTCAGCTTCTCCTCCCTCTCCTCCAGCTTTTTCCTCTTCTTCTCCATCTCCCTCTCCATGTTCTTCAGGGCGCCCATGGACTCCTCCGCCTTGCGTTCCCTCTCCTCCACGGCCCTCTCCCTCTCCTCAAGCTCCCTGAGCAACTTCTCCGCCCTCTTCTTCTCGCTCTCCACCTCGCTCCTCAGCGCCTCCAGTTCCCTGCGCTCCCTCTCGAGTTCGCTACGGATCCTCTCAACCTCCTCTTCCTTCTTCCTGAGCTCCTCAGCCCTGGCCCTGAGCTCCTCCTCCCTGGCCTCCAGTTCCTTCTCCTTCTCCCGCAACTCGCGGACCTGGCTGTTCACCCACGTCCTCTGGTCGCCGATCCTCTCCATCTCCCTCTCCAGTTCCCTCTTCATCTTCGCGATCTCCTCCTCCCTCTCCTTGATCTCCTTCTCCCTCTCGTCCAGGTGCATCTCCCTCTCGCGGATTTCGAGGAGTTTCGCCGCGATCTCCCTCTCCTTGGCCCTTATCCTCTCCATGCCCTCCTCCACCTTCCTGTACCTCTCCTCCAGCTCCTCCTTCATCTTTTTGAGTTCCTCGGCCTTTGCCAGGAGCTTCGCCCTCAGTCCCTCGAGGCGCTCCCTCTCCCGCTCCAGCGCCGCCCGCGACTCGGCTACCTCGCGCTCCCTCGCGGAG
>WAOY01000062.1 GCA_015520985.1 DHVE2 group archaeon | reverse complement strand
GGCCATAACGGACCACAACGAGATCCGCGGAGCCCTTGAGGCGAAGAAACTCGGGATAATAAAAGTAATTCCGGGTATCGAGGTCTCTACCTCCGCGGGCCACGTTCTCGCCTACAACGTGGATTGCAAGATACCCCGGGGGCTGAGCATAGCTGAGACCGCTGAGAAGATACATGAGTGCGGGGGGATTGCGATAATCGCGCATCCTTACCGCTTCTGGTCAGGAGTCGGGGAAAAGGAGGCGAAGGAGAATTTCAGGTATGTGGACGGCCTTGAGATCTTCAATGCCCGCTGCAAGGAAAGAAATAATCGAAAGGCGAGGAAATTGTGGGAGGAACTTGGAGGGTTGTACACGGCTGGCAGCGATGCCCATTTTGCGGATGAGATTGGGCGCGCATGGCTTGAGGTGCCCTGCGAGGACGATATGTTTGAATGTATACGGCGCGGAGATGCCGTACCTAGGGGTACATCGAGAACAGCCTTGGGAACGGCGAGATACGTGAAAAAGGCGGTAAGTGAGTGGATATTCAGGGGATTCAGAAAAATTTAGATTAGGTCTTTGAGTTCCTCCTTGAGTTTTGCCAGCTCCTTCCAGTGGTCCTTGCGGGATATAACGGCGAGAACGCCCTTCTTCCCTGCGGATGTGATCATGAGCTTGTATCCCTTCTGTATATCCACCACTATCTTCTCCACGGCCCCTATGGCCGCGGTGGCGGTCTCTGCGGCGCCCAGCACTATGGCGCTCATGGCGGAGAAAGTATCCTGATTATCCAGATCGTCTCCTTCGATGAACATGCCTGTTCTGCTAACGAGAACAACCTTCTCGGCCCCCGTCCTGGCCTTGAAATCCTCCAGAAGCTCACGAATCGTCTCCGCCATCTATGGTTGTAATGGGCTGATTATATATATATCTTTCTCCGATTATGCCTAAATCGGAACGCCTGCGCGATTCCTTTAAATATCTCTCCCGTGATATCCTCACCATGGATATTCACCTGGAGGAACTGGACGGTGATGTGCGCTACGAGGTAAAACTGCAGATTGAGCTTTACAACCTTGCCCAAAAGGTCATGCGGGAGGAGAGGAAGGGAGAGTTTCAGGAGTACATGGAGGAGAGAAAGGAAAAGATACGCAAATTGCTCGGCGTTGACCATGGAAAAATATACGAGGGGGGAGAGGTGATATTCTCCTTCTGATCACTCTTCCCTCTCTATGGTTTCCTCGTCGAAGTACTCCTCCTCGTACGGTACCTCTGGTATCTCCGGTATCTCCTTGCTTTCCTGCACCGGTGGCCTCTCGGGGATCTCCCTTGGCGGGGGCATGTATGCCGGAGCCTCTTCCTCCTCTTCTTCTTCCTCTACCTCTTCCTTCTTCGCCTTCTTCTTTTTCTTCTTGGGCTTGGAGCCCTTGCCGAGGTTCTTGATTCCCTTGCTCATCCTGGCCACGAGGCTTTCAGCGACCAGATCCTCTCCCAGCTGCTCCCTGAGTTTGAGGCTCCTTATGTAGTCGTATATCAGGAAGATCAAGAATCCCACTATTATCGCAATTAATACCCACAGCCACCACATTGCCTGCCACCAGGGTATCACAGTTATGCCGATCTCGTCCTTGTACACGTTTCCCGCGACATCCTGCACGTATATCGTTACAGGCACATTTCCAGGAGTAAGGGCATCTCCCACGATCTCAAATGTCCAGTACTCACCGCTCCTCTGGGCCACCACCGTTATCGTCTGTCCCTTGTACTCGTACACGGCCCATACTTTCTTTATTCCTTCGTTGTCCGTCGGCAGAACCTTCACCGTGACGTTTTCCCCTTCAACCACGCTCATCTTGTACCTGACATCCGCGATCACCGGCAGGTATGAGTCCACGGTGAAGTTGGTGGTCATTTCGTCCATCACGTTTCCAGATGCGTCGGTGGCGTTGTATATTTTCAGCGTGTAATTACCGCTCTTCCAGTTCCCCTGTGTGATGAAGGATATGTAGTATATGGTGCCATTGTACCGGTACACGTCCGCCACTATCTGCGGCCTGTTGTTCCGCATAACCATCGCCAGCACGCCTGTTACGTTCTCCGAGAACACCACCGTTACGTTCACGGGGAATCCCATCGGATAGGGGGGCAGGTGGTTGTACTTTATGTCCTTGACATAGGGCTTCTCCACGTCCACGGTGAAGTACGTGGTGTTCGGAATCATCACGTTCCAGAAAACATCCTTTGCTCCGCTTATGTTGAGCATGAGGAGCCCGCGAGGACCCGCGACGTCTATATCGAAGAATCCTCTCCACACCGTCTGGGATATCCAGTCTCCCTTTATGCTGTACTCATACCCCCTTAGTCCGTATGTGACGTTGGGCTGTATGCTCGTATCCATGGGCTCGTTGAACTCTATTGTGACGTTGTGCTCTCCGGGACCCAGGGGCATCTCTCTGTCGAAGGTCACATTCACCACGTAGGGAGGCACCTGATCGCTGGGGCTTATCTTCACGTACTTGGTCTGCACGCTCTTCACGATGTAAACCTCGTTGGTGTGGATATTATCGCTCCAGGTCCCCGTGTCCATGTCTGTCAGGAGGAGGGAGTAGTTGTGGAATATGCTTGCATCCGCATTAAGTTTCACCGTTATGAAGAAGGTCTTTGGACGGCCTATCTGCACGTATATATTGGGCGTGGCGAAGCTCGTTGCGTGGCCGCTGTACACCGCGTATCCTGTTATCACTGCCTGGTCCCCGACGTCCCAGTGACCGTCGCCGTTGTCCTGATAGAGCCCGGACTGAAGCTCGTTGTCTTCAATAGACCCGAACAGGGTTATGAACGTCTTGTATATCTCTATGTTTCCGCCTATTGCGTTCATGGTGTAGCTTATCACCGCCCTCTCTGTTCCCTGGGTCTGGTTCACAGGGGCTATGTCCTCCACGGTCACCTGCAGTATATTAGCGTTTGGAAGTCCAGGCGTTATGGAGTTGTCGTACCTGTCCGGAGTGTTTATGTATCTTGTTATGTACCAGTCGGTGGCGTTATCGTTATCCACACCGCTTGGCACGAGAGATACGCTCTCGTCCTTACCTGGGGCGGGCGCGTACCCGAAGGTGCCCTTGCCGTACAGGTGGAACTTCAGCCCACTTCCTATGGGGGGTTGATCCACATCAAAGTCCGGACCGCCGTTGTAGTATGCCACGTAATCAAAGTACTGGCAATTCGGGGAGCCGTAGGTGCCGTTGTAGATGATTATGTCGTCCCCATCGTTGTTAAGTATGTTACCCTGCATCCAGGCGTAAACATCTGCGTGAGGCGGATCCCCGGAGAATGTCGTGTTTGTACCTGATCCGAAGTGCACCACAAGATATCCACCTGGAGGTATTGCGGTTATTCCCGCCTCGGAGATGTTGAACACGTGCCCATCCTGATCGCTTATCTTAAGTTCGGTATAATTGGCCCACTCCGTTGAGGGGTTGTATATCTCCACCCACTCGTCCTTCGCATTTCCATAGGATGCAATTTCGTTTATCACCAGGTGATCCGGGGGTATAGCCTTGACCCTCTGATTCTCCCCCGCCGAAAATCCAGGCACCAGTGAAGATGCGATCACCATTACAAGCACCAAGAGCACCAAATTTCTAGCGCCAACTCGAAATGCCTTCATAGGTGTAAATAAATCGTGATTCCCTATATATTGTTTTCGGTAATATACAGGCTCCGCAAGCAATTTTTTGGGGAAAAGTATAAATGCATGGTGATTATAGAGATTACGATGAAAGAAATCGAAATCGTTGACGACCCCGAAATCATAAAGATTGTGGTGGAGGAGACAAGGTCGAAGATTCTCAAGCTCCTCCGCTTTCGGGACATGACCATATCCGAAATCGCATCCATCCTGAACAAGGACGTCTCCACAATATTCAGGCACATGAAGAAACTGGAGAAGGCGGGGATCGTGAGGGTCACCGGTGAGCGAAAGGTTCACAACATCCCCGAGAAGGTGTACGGGAGGACTATCAGGACAATAATCCTTGCCCCGGAGGCTTACGAGAAGAGCGCAGTTTTCAAGCGTTTTCAGGAAAGGATGTACACTGAGATTAAGGAAGCATTAACTGAGATGGGGTACGTGGTGGAGGACGATAAGTTTCTGAAGGAGTTTATCCTGAAGATGGAGGAGATCCCTCTGGAGGACCTGAACAGGCTCACCCGGGACATGGACTGGAACAACCTAAGGCTTCTCAAGGCTATCATCGTCCTCATGAAGATGGACAGGGAGAGCATTGAGGAACTTAAGAGGAAGGTTCACAAACCGAGGACCTGAACCAAGACCCTCCTGGATCTGCGGCGTACGTCCAGTTCTATGAACACTATCTGCTGCCAGGTGCCTAGGGTAAGTTTTCCATCCACGACAGGCACGGTCAGATCCGGTTTGAGGAACGTTGCGCGCACGTGGGAGTGCCCGTTTCCGTCGTGCCATGTCT
>WAOY01000061.1 GCA_015520985.1 DHVE2 group archaeon | reverse complement strand
GTCCATAGCCGACTACGTGGGGATGGGAATTCTCATCCTGGATGAACTGGAAAAGTTGCCCACAAACATCAGTGTGGAATTTGACAAGAGGATATTCATAGACCTCGACAAGATGAAGAACGCCACCGGCAATTACGAGTACATCCTCGCCCACGGAAACGAGAGTGCAAAGAACGACTCGTACCGCATCTTCCTTTTATTGCCCGAGTACTCCAACTCCTCAGCCCCTGCGATGCCCTTCGGCGGAAATTTCACCTACGCCGACATACTCGAAGATTCACGGTATAGAACGACGGTGTACAACGCGACCACCATGCTCATAGAGGAGATGGAGATCCTCCAGAACCTCAGCGCTGCGGGAGGTGGAACGAATATCTCGCTGGGGATGCAGGTGCCCGAGAACTACAGCCTTGAGTTCACCAACGACTCCATAGAGCAGGTGGAGTTCAACATAACCCGCGATAAAATAGGGATGGAGAATCATAACACCACATACGTGGAGTGGTACTCCTATAACCTGTCCTTCGCCTTCGCCCTCTCCATGCTTTATTCTGGGCAGAAGGGGATAGCCCTCGGCATATACCGTGCCGCAAGGGACGTGATGGAGAACAACACCGCCAGGTATCTCTCCATGTGGGAGAACTGGACCGCCTACCGCGAAGAGATAGATTCGTTCCTGAGAAACAGCACCGCCCCCGATGAGTTGAGGAATTCCACGGAGGAAATGAAGAACAGGAGCTTCGGTACCCTCCGAGATTTCCTGGATAACTACTCGGGGAGGCTGCAATCGTACATGAACGGGGAAGTGGGATGGGGCGAAATAAAGAAGTGGAGCCTCTGGGCGGAGAATGTCAGCGTGTTGATGGAGAACTACTCCACCTTATCCTGGGAGATGGACAGGGATGCCCTGCCCCTTGTAAACGAGACCATAGAGGAGGTGCAGAACTCATCCTCCTATTCCACTGCTCTGGAGCTGACCCGGGTATCCCGAAGGAACCTTCGCACCATAGTTGAGAGGATAGCGCTGTTTTACGGTGAAAAGGTGATATACGGCAAGGTGCTGACCATCCTCACGAATCTCAGGAGCATCCTCCTGCGGGACGAAAGCCCTCAGGTGAAGCAGTACGCCTGGGATCTGCTCGGCTTCTCCAGCATGCACGATGGAACTCACCTGGACATGGATCTCGGGCCCTTCCACGACGCCCTGGTTTCGTACCGCCGCTGGATAAATACATCCTTCTACGGCAATTTCACGGGCATACTCTGGAACTACCTCAGCCTGGAGGAGTTCAGCCTGGAGTACAACGTCAGCGAGAATGTGAGTTTCAGTATGGACTTTTCAAGGGAGGCCATGATGGAGAACATCTCAGCCATGAGCCAGGGGGAGATAGACAGCAGGATAAGCGACATACGGAACTTCAGAAACGATACGGTGGAAAAGCTCATCACCAATTACACCACGGAGCTAAATCGGACGAGGTACAATCTTAGCAGGATCAACAGAGATCTGGGATACCTGGCAGAGAAGTACGATGAGCTCTGCGGTTCGAACGCGACGGACTTCGTGAATCTCCTCAGGGAGTTCAGGGAGGAGGTGATGAACTACACCGCCATGGTGAACTCCACGGAAGATGAGGTGTACGGGCTCCGCATGGTGGAGGACTTCTTCTCGCTGAGAAACCTGAACTTCAATACCTTACTGTCGGGGGATGAGCTGTCCACCATAGTGATCATAGGTATCCGCGACCCCGATTACGAGATGGACATATACCGCATAGTGAAGAACTCCACTTCTCAGGGCATGGAGTACCACACCCTCTCCTCCAAGGTACTGGTGCATCAGATAGAGAGGACTGCCACCGAGGACATGGAGAGATTTCTGCCGGTATCGCTGGCGCTCCTAATCATCCTGCTCTACATCACGTACAGGAGTTTGAGGCATGTTCTCCTTTCCCTGGGAGCCGTGCTCATCGTCCTCGTCTGGCTCTTCGCCTTCGCCGCGGCGATAGGGTGGGACATGGACCCCATACTGCTGGCAGTCCCCATAATGATAATAGGCATCGGGATAGACGACGGGATATACGTGACCCTGCGCTACATGGAGGAGAGGAGCACCAGGAGCCGCGAAAGGGCCACGATGATAACCGTAGCATCCGTGGGAGGAGCACTCATACTCACCACACTGACATCCATGGCCGGGTTCCTCTCCAACACGGTGTCCAGCATGGAGGATCTGCGCAGGTTCGGGGTGCTGGCCGCGGCCGGGCTCTTCTTCTCCTTCGTCGCCATGAACACCTTCCTGCCGGCGGCGAACATGCTCGTGGACACCAGGCGCAGAGGCCGCAGGGAGGTCTCCCTCCGAGCTGCGCAGGTGGGGGCTCGCATCGCGCTGAAGAACCCATACGTGGTGATCCTCATCGCCATACTCCTGTCAAGCGCGGGCATGCTCTCCCTGCAGAGGATAAGCACCGAGTTCAACATGAAGGACCTTGCCCCCGCGGACTCGGAGATCGTGGTCTTCTACCACTACTACCAGAGGAACTTCAACGCCAGCGTGGAGATATCGTACATCTACATGGAGGGAAACCTGTCAAGCCCGGGGGTCCTCAAGGCCATGGACGAGGTGGAGAAGAGGATGAAGGATGACAGTGCGGTGGTTCACCACTACCCAGTGCTATCGCCGTGGAGCATCATGCGGGAGAAGGCGCATCTGAGGAGGGGAGAATACGGCTACAACGCAACCTTCGTTAAACTGTTCCGCGAGAGCGACACCGACGGCGACGGCATCCCTGACAGGAACATAACGAAGCTGTACAGGATGCTGGAACCGGAAATAGGGGTTGTCTTGCGGGGAAACAGGGGCATATTCATAGTGCACACTGACTCACAGGACCTCAGGAGGGTGAAGGTCCTTGAGGAGGAACTGAGGGAAGATGCTGAGCCGCTCGAAAAATATGTGAGGGTTGAAGTCGCGGGGGATGCCATTGTGGGCAAAGCATCCCTGGACGAGATAAACGAGAACCAGATACGTTCCCTGGCAATATCCATAACTGCAGCGATAGCCATGCTCATCGTCCTGTTCTTCACCACCAAGAGGAGCATAGTGCTCGGGATAATCGCAGCGCTCCCCATACTCTTCGTGGTGACCTGGAACTGGCTCCTTATGTACCTCCTGGGGATCTCCCTGAACGTTATGACCAACACCATAGCATCCCTGTGCGTCGGCCTGGGCATAGACTATGGCATACACATAACCCACCGCTTCGTGGAGGAGACCAGGAAGTTCCACAGCACCGCCGAAGCCCTGCTGAGGGCAACGGGGAACCTGGGAAAGGGGATGATTGGAGCATCCACGACCACCATAGCATCCATAGGGATCCTCACCTTCTCGGAGATCCCCCCGCTGAGCAACTTCGCCCTTATCCTCGCATTCTCCATCTTCTTCTCCTTCGTGTCCGCGATACTGATACTCCCATCGCTTCTCGTGCTATGGGCGAATTTCAGGAGAAAACACGGGATGGACCCCGTTGACCGGGAGGTGCGGGAGGCAATGCGCAGGGGGGATTACGGTGTCCTGTGCAGGTACCACCTCTCCAGGGACTACTGCCTGCTGTACGCGAAGCGTCTGATCGATAAAGGCAAGATCGCGGAGGCCCGCGAACTGATAAATGAACTGAAGGAGGAGGGAATGGACCTCACCGACCTGCTGCGATCCCAGAGGGATTTCAACCCTCCCTTTGAATGATGTCCCCGGCGTAGATCCTCCGTGTTCCCCTGGAAGTCCTCAGTATGAGGGAGCCGTCCTCGGCGATGTCCTCCGCAAACCCGCAGATGTTCTCATCTCGAATGCATACCTCCCTGCCCAGGGTCACGCTTCTCCTGCGCCATCCTGCGAGGATTTCATCGCGGCTTTCCCCCATGGTCGCCTCCAGGGAGTCGAGGATCGCCAGTAAAAGTTCGTCCCGGTCCGCATCCACAGAGGTCGCGATGTCTTTTATTTCATGCGGAATTTCGTTCCGGAGATTTATGCCGATTCCCAGAAGCACGTAATCCCCGACGCGCTCGGCTATCATGCCCCCGAGTTTCTTCCCATCCAGGATGATATCGTTGGGCCACTTTATTCCCGGGGAGTAACCCAGATGCTCCAGGGCCCTGCACACGGCAACCGCGGCGATCACCGGCAGTAGGTCAGGAGGATCCCTGAGGACGACGGTGAACCAGAGCCCCCCTGGCGGGGAGAACCAACGCCTCCCCATCCTTCCCCTCCCATCTCGCTGCTCATCCGCAAGTATCACGAGGTGATCGTGAAGCAGCATCCTGGCGATGTCCTGGGTGGATGTTACGGAGGCGAAGTGGAGAACCTGAAACGGCATGGTGGGGTATACGCACGGGGATTAATCCTTTTTCCCCGTTTCCCCAAGGGGAGAAAACAGAACCCGAAGGAGAGTGGGCCCGCCCGGATTCGAACCGGGGACCTCCCGCGTGTGAGGCGGACGTCATAACCACTAGACCACGGGCCCTGCCCAATGGGGGAATGGGAGACGGGTTTTTAATTCTTTCGCCCTATCCCCCGCTTATGGGGGGGTAGATGGCGATCTCCTCACCGATCTCCGCGTCCTCGGGGGCGTACCTGCCGTCAATGGAGACCTCTATCTCCTCGTGCTTCAGCTCTGGGTGCCTCTCGCGGAGAATCGCGATGAGGTCCTTCACCTTTATTCCCTCCGGCACCTCCAGGACCTCGGAGAACATGCCGAGCATCACCGCGAACCTCCCGAAATACCTCACCCGGATCCTCACAGTCTCACCTCCGTGAAATTCGAACTGAGGCCGTCGTAGATAAGCAAGCGGTTCCTTAGGAGATCACCCCTCCCGGAGAGGTACTTGAGGACCTCCATCACCTGGATAGATGCTGTCATGGACGCTGCTGCACCTATAACCTGCGGGGCGTTTCTGGGCTTACCACTCATGAAATCCCGGATTCTCCTCGTTGATGAATCGATGAAGGTCACCATCCCCATGTAGCCCTCAACCGCGCCGAATACGTAGGGCACGCCTCTTTCAAGGCATATCTCCTCGAGGAGAAAACGCGACTCCATGTTGTCCAGCCCGTCAACGGCTATGTGAAAATCTGGAAGCGAGGAAACCTCTGTTATGTCCCCGTCCATCGCGACCACCTCCACCTCGGGATTGATCCTCTCCAGGCGTTCCCTGGCGATGACCGCTTTTTTTCTCCCTATGTCCTCAGCCGTGTAGAGTATCTGCCTGTTGAGGTTGCTCTCCTCCACAACGTCCCTGTCCACGATGATAAGCCTTCCGACCCCCGCCATGGCTAAAAGGACGGAGGAGAATCCACCGAGGCCCCCCACCCCCGCAACAAGTACCGTCGCCCTTCGGAGGGAATCCTGATTCACCAGCTCCTTCTGCCGGGAGTACCTTCGCATGGTTTTGGGGTAGGAAAGAAAATTTAAAAATGTTGCCCGGTGCCCCTTCGAAGAATTCCCCGTGACCCAACTGCATAGCGGATAGAGT
>WAOY01000060.1 GCA_015520985.1 DHVE2 group archaeon | reverse complement strand
TAGGCGATGTGTTCAATTTGAATTCGGCGAAGGTGGAAGAGCTTAAAAAAGCGAGCAGACTGGCGGCGAAGGTGGACAACGCGGTTCTCCAGGACGGCTACGACCTCTACCACCATGCCATCCTGGTGAGCGAGAACGGTGCCTGGGCTGTGGTGCAGCAGGGGATGAACCCCCAGAAGAAGTATGCCCGCAGGTACCACTGGCTCCACGGTGTGGGAGAATTCGTGAACGAGCCCCACTCTGGCATAATCTCGGATCGCGTGGAGGCCAGGGTCCTTGACCTCACATCACGCAGGAGCGAGGAAACAAGGAAGGTATCGGTTGACCTGGTGAGGGATAACCCCGGAAAGATCAGGGGGATGGTGGTGGAGGTGAAGGACAGGAGGCAGAAAACCATGGATGATTTCCTGGGTTACCCTGTGCTCTCGATGCCCTGGCGCATAAACTGGGACGCTCTTTTCCGCGCCTACGAGATACAGCCTAGAAACTACGAGGAACTCATATCCATACCCGGGGTGGGACCTTCCACGGTGCGGGCCCTCGCCTACATATCCGAGGTGATATACGGCACCGAGGTCTCATGGAAGGATCCGGTGAAGTATTCCTTCGCCTTGGGCGGAAAGGACGGAGTGCCCAAGCCCGTGGACCGGGTGGCTTACGATAAGAGCATAGAGATTCTCCAGATGAGCATAGAGGAGGCAGCTATCGGTGGGAGGGAGAAAATGGAGATGCTACGCCGCTTAAGACGCTTCGTTCCCCCCTGATATGATCTCTTCCAGCGTGTATATCCTCAGGTTCTCCTCGCGCCCCATTATGCTCACAACCCTTCTGCTCATGAGGTTCCTGAAGATTATGAGCATGGAGGCCAGGGCGAAGCCCACGCTGAGGATTATCACCGTTATGATGTCCTTCCAGGTGGGCACTATTATGAGGGTGTGCCCGAAGGCGGTGAGTATGCTCATGCTGTCTATCCAGAGTATGAGGAGATATCCACCCAGTATGCCCAGGAACACAGGGATGAGGACGTATCTCCACGCGTCGTTTATGAAGAAGAGGAAAATCTGCCTGTTGCTCGCCCCTATTGCCCTCAAAATGCCCACGTTCCCGGTCTTCATGGACTTGACTGTGGTGGAATATATGCCGAGGAACAGGAGGATCAGCGTAACCGCTATGAGGGAGGAGAGCACCAGGATGAAATTCCCCTCTGATATCTGGAACCCCTTGTAGACCACACCCTTGCTCTCGCTGAACTTGAGGTCCTTGGCGTACTTCAGCACGAGGTCTGTGGGCAGTTTCTCCTCTATGCTTTTCTCCACCTTGAGCCTCAGAGTCACGTTCCCCACCGTGATGGTGTGGGTCCCCTCGTCCAGGTAGGGGAGGTATATGTAGATGCTCTTCCTCTCGTAGGCCTGCAGGAACACCTCCTCCTGGTAGATAACGGAGTTGTCCAGGGAAATGGATACGTTGTAGTACCCTGGGGTGTTGTCGTTCTGCAGGCTCACTATTACCATCCCCCTGTCCTTCGTTGTTATCTCCCCTCTCTGGAGGTGCGCCTCTATGGTCACCGTCTTCACGCTAGCCACGTACACCGTGGAGTTCATCGCCGCCACGTTGCCGTTGGTATCCTCCGCAAACACCGTTATGTTGTTGAGCCCCGCCGGCAGGGCGGAGTAGCTCAGCACGACCTCGCTCCCTGTGCCGTTGGCGATTATCACGCCATCGTGGACTATCCACATCCTCTCCACCGCGACGTTGTCCACCGCGCGGTATTCCACGTTGGATGTGATGTTTATGGACGCGTAGGTGGGGCCAAATATTACCGGCGGGATCCTTTCGCCGGTGTTGTTCACCACCAGCCTGAAAGTTCTGACGACCCCGTTGCCTGATGCATCCACCAGGAGGACGTTGAGCTGGTAAACCCTCTCGGGCAGGTAATACACTCTTCCCTCCTCCCTGAATGCGGTGTTTATCAGGAGCGTTGAATTTTTGCTCTCAAACACGTGCCCCATGATGCTCGTCCTCATCATGGCGACCCTGACGTTGTCCTCCGCCAGTATTTCCGTGGAGTTTCCACCCCACACTGTGGTTTCGTTGAAAACCAGTTCGGGGGGTATGTCGTCCAGAACCTGCACGGTGATGTTCATCGTGGCAAAGTTTCCGTTAAGATCAACAGCCCTCACCTCCACCTCACTGTACCCGCAGGGCAGGGCCATGGCGGACACGTTCAGATAATCTCCGTGGGACTGCGCAATCTCAACGCCCCTGAGGTACGCCTGCATGCTAGCGATTCCCACGTTGTCAAAGGCCCTTACTGTGATGTTTTCCGAGGCGTTGACCTCCACGTAGTCCCCCATGGCGAACTCGGGGGGATTCTTCTCACCCGTGTTGTTTATGCGCAGGATGAACAGGGAGGTGTTCACATTTCCAGATATGTCCCAGGCGCGCACCTCCATGGTGTATTCCCCGGGGGGGATGAACTCCACAGTGCCGTTCTCCGTAAACTTGGTTTTAATCTTCGCCGCCGATGTTCCATTAAAGTACATGCCGAAGACATGCACGGAGATGTGCGATACCTTCACGTCGTCTGTGGCCCTAACCACGGTGCTGTTCCCTCCCCATATCTTGAGGGGTCCGGGTATTATCTCGGGGGGCGTGGTGTCAGTGTAGTTCTTGACGAGCACCGTGGTGAAGTACCCGTAGTTGAAGTTCACGTCAAGCGCCTCTATTATCAGTTTGTGGCTCCCGTTTGTCAGGTCAGAGCTTGTTATGTTCAGCACGCTCCCGGACGTCTCCTTTATGAGTGTTGCCCCCTCGTAGCAGGATATCCTGAGGATCCCAACGTTGTCGAATGCGTGAAAGCTCACGTACGTTGATGATATGTCCGCATACCCCGGGCCTATTATTATGGGGGGGTTCATCTCACCGCGGTTGTCCACTGTAATGGTGAAGTTGGTCACGTTCAGGTTTCCCGAGGTGTCCCAGGCCCTGACGGTAGCATTGTACCTGCCCGGCGGAACGAATTCAACGGTGTTTCCTGAT
>WAOY01000059.1 GCA_015520985.1 DHVE2 group archaeon | reverse complement strand
GCCGGAAGAGGCCCCATCGCTTGCAAGGGAAATATCCACGCTGGAGAATGTGAAACTCGTGGGCGTCATGACCATGGGGCCAGCCGTGGAGAATCCGGAGGACATAAGGCCCTTCTTCAGGATAACGAAGAGTGCCTTCGATAGGATAAGAGACGATCTCGGAAAGGAGATAAAGTACCTGTCCATGGGGATGACGGACACGTGGCGAATCGCCGTTGAGGAAGGCGCCAACATCGTGAGAATTGGCCGCGGGATATTTGGGCCGAGGCAATGAGGGAAAGGGATTAATAGGAGGAGAAACTTCTCAATCCGTGGAAGAGATAAGGCTATACGTCCTGCACCTAAACCAGGACGACCCGAAGAAGTGCACTGCGAAGAAACTTGCGAGGTTCGGCTACGCAAAACTCACCACGAGAAAAAGCGCCATACCCGCGGGAAGTGTAATTCTATCGCCCTTCACAGACCGCGTGCTCTCTCCGAAGGACAGGCGCACGGCTGAGCGCCGGGGCATCACGGCGGTGGACTGCTCGTGGCATAACGCCCGGGAGGTTTTCTGGTCCCTGCGGGGGAACTTCAGGCGCCTGCCCTTCCTTGTGCCGGTGAACCCTGTGAACTACGGCAGGCCGGGGAAGCTGAGCAGCGCCGAGGCGCTGGCTGCCGCATTGTACATAATAGGATACGAGGAGCAGGCCCGGAGGATTATGAACATATTCAAGTGGGGTCCCAACTTCTTCGTTATGAACCGGGAGCCGTTGGAGGCGTACTCCAGCGCGAAGTCCTGGGAGGACGTTCTGAGGGAGGAAAGGGAGTTCATGTAACGCGTAGAACGCAAAAAGAGGAAGGAAAGGAATAAATAAAATCCGTCCTTCTCCCAACCATGAAGATTCTCGAGAGACCCATAGACGAGGAGATGAAAAACTCGTACCTGGATTACGCCATGAGTGTCATAGTATCGCGAGCAATTCCTGATGTTCGAGATGGGCTCAAGCCAGTTCACCGCAGAATTCTTTACGGGATGTATCAACTCGGGCTTTATCACAACAAGCCCTACAAGAAAAGCGCCAGGATCGTAGGGGAGGTAATGGGTAAGTACCACCCCCACGGGGATCAGGCGATATACAACACCCTGGCCAGGATGGCCCAGGACTTCTCCATGCGCTACCCCTTAATAGATGGGCAGGGAAACTTCGGCTCGATTGATGGCGATGCCCCCGCGGCCATGCGATACACCGAAGCAAGATTGTCGAGGATTGCGGAGGAGATGCTGAAAGATATAGACATGGAGACCGTGGACTTCATGCTCAACTTCGACGGCACCCTCAAGGAACCGGTGGTTCTCCCTGCAAGGATCCCGAATCTCCTCATCAACGGATCAAGCGGAATAGCAGTTGGTATGGCTACGAACATGCCCCCGCACAACCTGCGGGAGATCGTGGACGCGATGATATACCTCATTGATAACCCAGAGGCAAGTGTTGATGACCTTTTAAAATTCGTCAAGGGACCCGATTTCCCCACAGGCGGCAGGGTCGTGGGCTATTCCGGGCTCGTTGAGGCGTACAGGACGGGGAGGGGTAAGATAAAGATAGTGGCCAAGTACCGCATTGAGGGGCAGAACATAATCATCTACGAGATACCCTACGGCATCAACAAGAGCAACCTGCTGAAGAAGATAGCAGCCCTTGTTCGCGAGGACAAAATAAGGGGCATATCCGATATGAAGGACGAGAGCGACCGCGAGGGAATCAGGGTAGTTATCAAGGTGAAGAGGGACTTCAACCCGGAGGTCGTGGTGAACCAGCTCCTTGAGCGCACGGAACTGGAAAGCACATACGGGATAATAAACCTGGTGCTGGTGGACGGCGTCCCCAGGGTGCTGAACCTGAAGGAGCTGATGGTGGAGTACATAAAGCACCGCATGGACGTGCTCATCCGGAAATCCCGGTTCCGGCTGAAGAAGGCGAGGGAGAGGAAGCACATAGTTGACGGATTGATCCGCGCTCTGAGCATGATAGACGAGGTCATAGCCACCATTAAAGCTTCGAAAGACGTGAAGGAGGCGCAGACGAACTTAGTGGGCATGGGATTCACCGAAGTCCAGGCTAAGGCGATACTGGAGATGCGCCTGCAGAAACTAACATCCATGGAGATAACCGCGCTTAAGGAGGAGGCGAAGAAACTGGAAGAGGAGATAGAGTACCTTGAGAAACTGCTGAGCGACGAGGGGATGAGGTACCGCGTGATAAAGGACGAACTGCGGGAAATAAGGGAGAAATACGGTGACGATAGACGCACCGAGATAGTGTACAGCGAGGTGGAGAGGAGGAGCATAGAGGAGCTCATACCCGAGGAGGAGGACGTGATAATCCTCACCCACAGGGGATACATAAAGAGGATAACCCTGGACGAGTATCGCGTGCAGAACCGTGGGGGAAAGGGGCTGATGATATCATACGGCGACGATGACCTCGTGAGGGACGTGGTGAAGGCGAACAGCCATGACACCCTGCTCTTCTTCACCTCCACGGGCAAGGCCTTCGCCGCGAAGGCTTACGAGATCCCAGAAGGTTCCCGCAGGGCACGGGGGGGAGCCATAGTGAACATAATCAAGAGGATAGACGGCGAGGTCATACGGATGATTTCCGTGAAGAGTTTCGAGGGGATCCTCTTCTTCGTCACCAAGAAGGGCATAGTGAAGAGGACCTACCTCAGCGACTTCTCCAACATAAGGAGCACGGGAATTCGCGCTATAAACTTCGACGAGGACGACGAGATAGTGGACGTCCTCGTTACCAATGGGGACAGCGATGTTTTCCTCTTCACCAGGTTCGGACAGGCGATAAGGTTTCCCGAGGACTCGGTGAGGATCATGGGCAGAAACGCCAGGGGTGTCCGGGGCATACGCCTGAGGTACGGAGACGAGGTGGTCTCCGCGGCGCTGAGCACCGAGGGTAACTACGTCCTCGCGATACTATCCGACGGTCACGGAAAAAGGACGCCAGTGGAGGAGTACCGAAGGACGAACAGGGGTGGCGTGGGCATAAGGAACATATCGATACGAAACTCCACCGTCGTTAAGAGCATGGTGGTGGAGGATGACTCCGAGGTCATACTGCTCACAAAGAATGGGATGAGCATAAGGATCCCCGTGGCAAACATCTCGGTTATGGGAAGAAGTGCCAGGGGTGTGAAGCTCATAGCCCTGGAAGAAGGAGACGAGATTGTGAACGCTGCAAAGGTGAAATAAAAAATCAGAGGAGGTCCTCGAACTCCTCCACCAGTTCGGGGTACTTCTCCTGCACCGCCTCGAGGATCGCCCTGACAGAAATTTCCTTGAAGTCCGCCTCGGAGACCACGTCCATCAGCTTGTTCAGGGTATCGTCGCTCAATTCGGAGAGCTTCTCCTTCACGAACCAGTTGCGCAGGTGCTTCCTCTCCCACTTCGCCTTGACCTTCTCCTGATACTCCTTGAGGCACTCCTCGCTGGGGTCATCGAGGCACTTCGCCGCGACTTCACCTGCCCACCTTCCGGATATGGCGGCGTTGGCTATGCCCCCACCGGTGATTGGATCTATTAATCTCGCGGCGTCGCCCACGAGCATTATGCCGTTGGCCACTATGCGCTTCGGCACAGGACACACAGATACCGCGCCGGTGATTATTTGCAGTATGCCTCCCTTATTCAGGTTGGGGTGCTCCTCTATGAACTTATCCAAGTACTTCTTGACCT
>WAOY01000058.1 GCA_015520985.1 DHVE2 group archaeon | reverse complement strand
TCTGAAATTGTGGAAGAACTCGCACCGGAGGACGGTGATATAGTGGTGGAGAAAAAGACCTACGACGGCTTTCTATTCACAAATCTGGAGGAGATACTGAGGTCCAGGGATGTGGATGAGGTGTACATCTGTGGAGTCGCAACGGATATATGCGTCAAGCATACCGCCTTCGGCGCGTTCGCGCGGGGCTTCAAGATCCACGTTGTAGAAGACCTTTGCGCCGGCACCTCCGAAGAAAATCACCGTACTGCTCTTAAGTATATGAAGAAAATATACGGCGCAGATATCGTGGAGAGTGATGACCTGTGAAGTTCCACATAGCAAGCGAGGAGGAAATAAAGGAGGGCAAAACGACGGACGTGTACTTCATCAGAACCAGGGAAATTCTTGAAAGGGTAGGGGTTAAAAAGAAGGTATACGCGGAGTTCACGGTGATGAATCCTCCGTATCCCTGGGTGGTCTTCGCGGGCCTCGACGAGGTTCTGCACCTAATGGAGGGCAAGCCGATTAACATATACGCCCTTCCAGAGGGCACGGTATTTCCCAGGCGCGACAAAAGAGGATACCCAATTCCGGTGATGGCGATAGAGGGCGATTACAGGGATTTCGCTGTTTACGAGACCCCAATCCTCGGATTCATATGCCAGGCATCGGGAATAGCCACCAAGGCCGCGAGGATAAGACTCGCCGCCGGGGATAAGCTTCTCCTATCATTCGGTGTGCGGAGAATGCATCCCGCCATAGCGCCGTTGATAGACCGTGCATCATACATCGGCGGCTGTGACGGCGTCTCCAGCATCCTGGGAGCGGAGCACATTGGGAAAGAGCCAAGCGGAACCATGCCCCATGCCCTAATACTCACCCTGGGAGAGGAGAAGGCATGGAGCTTCTTCGACGAGTTCATATCGGAGAAGGTGCCGAGGATAGCGCTCATAGACACCTTCGGCGATGAGAAGTTCGAGGCCATAAAGGCTGCGGAGATCATAAAGGATCTCAAGGCCGTTCGCCTGGACACACCCTCATCCCGCCGGGGCAGGTTCGCAGACATAATACGCGAGGTCCGCTGGGAACTGGACATAAGGGGCCACGAGGATGTGGGTATATTCGTTTCCGGTGGTCTGGACGAAGATACGGTGAGAGAACTGAGGGATATAGTGGACGGTTTCGGAGTGGGCACATCCATAAGCAACGCCAAAACCATAGATTACGCCATGGACATTGTTGAAGTGGATGGGAAACCCCTGGCCAAGAAGGGCAAGTTCAGCGGGAGGAAAAGGGTATACCGCTGCAGGGAATGCAACGAGTATTTCGTGAGCAACAGGGAAATGGAGAAATGCCCTGTATGTGGGGGAGAGCTTGAGAGCATGCTGCAGCCTGTGATGCTGAACGGGGAGATTGTGGGCGAGTACCCGGAGGTGGATGAGATAAGGAACTATGTGCTGGAGCAGTTGAGGCGCTATGATGGTGATAACGGGCTTTGAGCCCTTCGGAAAATTCACCACGAATCCATCGTGGGAAGCCGTGAGGGAAATCGAAGATGTGAAAAAGGTGAAGGTCCCCGTGACATTCAGGGGAGCGGTGGAAACGGCGAAGAGGATAGCAAAGATGGATCCTGAAATAGTCATAGCAACCGGGCTCAGTCCGGCAACCAGGAAAATCAAGGTGGAGGCCCTCGCAATAAACGTGATGCACTCTGATCTCGGGGATAACGACGGTTTCGCACCAAAGGATGAGAGGATATACAAGGATGGCGAGAACTGCCTGTTCACATCCATGCCTTACATGGACCTCGTACAACATCTGAACCGCTCTGGGTTCCCGTCGCGTGTATCCTTCTCCGCTGGCACATATGTCTGCAACGCATTCTACTACGCACTTCTTCGCGAAATACCAGGGAGAAGGGCGATATTCATACACGTCCCTCCAACCGAGAGGGAGTTGGAAAACTGCAGAGATTGCTGGAAAATCGAGGAGATAAGAAAGGCAATAGAAGAGGTTAAGAATTTTACTTCCCGCCTCTCCTCTCCTTAGCCTTGGGCCTCAGGCCCTTATACCCACATCTCCTGCACCTGGTGGCGTTGGGTGGATTGCGAGCGTAACACTTCATGCATATTTTCTTGTTGAGCAACCTGTCAACGGCTTCCTGGAAAGTCATAGTTCAGAGGATTGCCAACGATTATTTAAGAATTGCGGAGGGCGAAGGTTAAATAAATGCGGGGACATGGCGAATGCATGGGTGTTCCGTGGGTAGAGAAATACCGCCCCAAGAGCTTGAGCGAGATCGTGGGAAACTCTCAGGCGATAGCTGAGATGAAGCGCTGGGCTATGGAGTGGGACAGAGGGAATAAGCAGAAGCCCCTCATCCTCGTTGGAAAGCCCGGATGCGGCAAGACCTCTGCGGCAAAGGCTCTTGCGAATGATATGCACTGGGGGGTAATCGAACTCAATGCCAGTGATGTGCGCAATGAGGCGAATATAAAGAGGATCGCGATGGTAGGCGCCGTTAATGAGACTTTCACCGACGAGGGGGAATTCCTCTCAACTAAGAAAGGAGGTAGGAAGCTCATCATATTCGATGAGGCGGATAACCTCTACGAGGGAAAGGATGACCGTGGGGGAAAGAGGGCAATAGTTGAGACGATTAGGGTGGCAAAGCAACCCATTATACTCATAGGCAACGATTATTACTCCATAGTGAGCGGCACCTGGGGAGCGAAGCTGCGAAGCATGTGCAAGGTGATAAAGTTCAGATCTTTGACTCCCATCCAGATGGTTCGGGTGCTGGGCAGGATATGCATGGCGGAGGGAATAAGGTGCCAGAAGGAAGCCCTGAAGGAGATGGCGGAGATGGCGAACGGGGATCTGCGGGCTGCAATAAATGACCTGCAGGCCCTCGCCGAGGGGAAAGAAAAACTTACGATCGACGATGTGCGTGCGGTCAGCTGGAGGGACGAAAAAAGCGAGATATACAAGACAACACTGGTGACCCTCAGAAGCACCCACTTCAGGCACGCCCGTGACGCGATGAGAAACCTCGACGAGACCCCCGATTTTCTTCTGCTGTGGATAGAGGAGAACCTTCCCTACGAGTACACCAAACCGAGGGACCTGGTGAGGGGATACGAGTACCTCTCAAGGGCGGACGTGCTGCTCGGCAGGGTCATGAGGAGGCAGCAGTACTCCCTCTGGAGCTACGCCTTGGACGAGATGGCAGCCGTGAGCATAGCGAAGGATGAAAAATACACAAAACACCCCAGAGTCCTGAACTTCCCCTCATGGCTAAAGAACATGAGCAGGAGCAAGAAGGCCCGGGAGATAAGGGACAGCGTGAGTATGAAAGTAGGACGCATATACCACGCCTCACCGCTGAGGGTAAAGGAGGACATATTACCGGAGTTCCGGGTGATATACGATAACAACCAGGAACTGAGGGCCCTCTACACAAAGATCCTGCACTTCAACGCGGAGGAAATAGGGTACCTCACTGATAAAGACCCGGAGGAGGTTCTCAGGGAGGCAAAAAAGGTCAAATTAGAAAAAGAGGGGTGAAGGTGGTTCATCGTGTCGGTGAATTTCCGGTGATTCCCTGGATTACGCCTCAACGGCGATCTTGGGGTTCTCAAAGATGAAGTCCTCGTTCAGAAGGGCGTCAATCTCATCGATGAGGGCATCAATTTCCGCAATGATCGCGTTTATTTCCGCTTCTTTCTTCTCCCAATCCTTCATTTTCATCACTCCTTTCAGACATTTTGTCTGACAAATGTATGATATGTATCCGACGTATATAAAGTTTTCGCCAAAAATTACCACTCGCCGAATAGGGTGTCAAATAAGGGGAGGATCTCGGACAGATCGCCAATGACATAATCGGCGTCTCCGCTGCCTATGCGAACGGTGATGCATCCAGCCGCACGGCCCGCCTGCACATCGTAATCGTAGTCGCCCACCACCACGGTCTCCGGCGGAGACGAGGAAAACCTTCTCATCAAGTATATTACGGGCTCCGGGGATGGTTTTGGAGGGAAGGGATCGTCGCGGGTCACCAGGGCGTCTATCCTATTTATGTAATCCCCCAGGGCAGTCTCGGCTGCTTTTCTTGAGTTTCTGGTCAGTATCGCGATCTTCACACCCCTCCCCCTCAGAAAATCCAGTATTCCGTCGAAGGCTGGATGCACGTAGGAGTTCTGCGCTCTTCTGATCTCTTCCCTCTCGAGTATTCTAATGTACTGCGGACCCATAGACCTCAGGAACTCGTAGAGGTGAGGAGGATCCGCGCTCACACCTACTTCCTCCAATATTCTCTCCCGCATCTCGTAGAAGGGAACGCGATTGATGACGACGGTCTCGTCAAGGTCAAAGATAACCAGGCGGATCATTACGGAGAATATGTGCTATCCTGATTTATGACTTTTTCCATTATTTCTTGCTTGAGCGGAACCTAAATTACCTGTCATACGCG
>WAOY01000057.1 GCA_015520985.1 DHVE2 group archaeon | reverse complement strand
CCGTTGCCACTATTGTGTAGGCCTTCTTTATATCCACGTATATTCGCCTGTGGAATATCTTGGTCTTGCCCGTAGAGTTTATCGTGCCGTAAGCCTTGAAGTCCAGATATATCCTCTGCGTGGAATTGGGGGTGGTTATGTCGAACCGGAATACACCGTTGTAGCTCACCTTCTCCACCTGGTTGAGCGGGGATGCGCCGCTCAGGTTCTCACCGGCCATCAGCATCACACATCTGTAAACGTCAAAGATACCGCTTATCATCACCCTGTACGTAACCGTGGTGTTTGTCGCTGCTATGGACGGGCCCTCTATGTGCATACCTGCTGTGTTCTCTCCACTTGCTCCCGTGATCCCGTATGCCACGGCCAGCATCATAAATGTGATGAGAAGAACGCTCACGCGGTTCATTTCCTATACCTCCCCAGGTATATGATGGCCACTGCAAGTGCGGCGCTTGCTCCCCACACCCAGTATGCGTACTCTTCGATCTTCACGCCTGAGTAGTTCTGCACGTTGTCCCCCTGGATGTAGAGGGCAGTCTGGGACACCTGCGGATTTGTCAGGGGTATCTCTATGATGTGGCTTCTGTCGCTGTACGCCTCGAACACAATCGGGATGCTGGTGGAGGGTACAGCCCTGGTGGGCGTGGCCTGAATGGTCACGCTCTTCTCAGACTTGAAGGAAATGTTCACCCAGTTTGCCTCGCGGCCGTCCACCAGTATCCTGACGGACCACCCATGCGCCTTCAACTCTTCTCTGTTAAGCACCGACAGGGTGTAGTTTGCCCACACGTTGCCCGTGTTGCTTATCTTTACACTCATCACCAGGGTTTGGTTGTTCCATCCCCTGACCTCGTAGCTCATCTTTGTGGCGTACACGGCTGTAACATTGGTGTATGCGGTCACATCCTTCGTGTATCCCGAGTAGATTATCCTTACCTGCACGCTGTGGCTCCCAGCCTTTGCGTTATATGGGACCCTCATCTTGAGGTACGCGATTCTCTCCTCTCCCGGCATCAGTGTGTAGTTGGGCGGGTTCACCAGGGTCCAGGCTCCAAGCCCCTCAAAGCTAACCTTCTCCTCTATGTTTCCGAAGTTCCTTACGCGGAGTGTGATTCCCAGGGTGGAGTTGGGGCTTACCAGCCTGTCCGATGAGATGACCTCAACGTCCAGGTAATGGTTGGTGACCCTCTCCAGATACAGATCATGCGAAGCATCTCCCGTGACCACCACCTGGTCCTCTGCACGGTACGTTATGTCCATTCCATACTCTCTGCGGTGTTCCTCCGCGCTGATGGTGTAGTTGCCCCGCGGGAGCACGATCCAGTAGTATCCCGTGGATAGAACGTCTATCCTTCCCTTGCCGCGGTGCACGTGCACCACTGTGCTGACCTTCTCCCCCCTCATGTAGGTCTCCCCGCTGAGGAGGTACCCCCTCTCCATGTGTATGTCCAGGGGCATTGACGAATCCGCGTCGATGAAGGTGATGTTCGCGTACATACCGTGTCCCAAGATGTAGTACGTGTACACCATGTATTCGCCGGGCACAAGTTTTGCCCGGTAATTCCCGGAGGCATCTGTAACCACTGTAACATTCCTTGCCAGATCGCCAATACCTATGAAGTGCACCACGCAGTTGCTCAGGCCACCTATGCCGTCATAAGTTACCCTGCCTGTTACCTCACTTACCACTTTCTCCCTCACTACGTTGAGGGTCACCGTGCTGTCCTCCGTTATCATCGCGCTGCTCTCGGCGAAGTACCTGTACGGAAGTCCCTCCTCCACCTTTGTATCATTCACAACGAAGGTGTACTTCCCCGCGGGGAGCAGGGCGGTCTCGCTCTCCGTTATGTGCGAATCACCTGCGTATATGTGCACGTTCGCCACGGTTGTGTAATTCACCACGTTGAACACCACGAGGTATCCCCGCTGCAGGGGCACCTCTATCGTGGCGTTCCCCTCTATGCTCACGTGCATTATCGCAGCGTGGGTGTCGTTGTGGGCGTATATGGTGTATTCCCCTATGGGCAGATCCACCACCTTGCCAGAGGCAACGGGCTCCCCATCTGAGAACCACCTTACTGCGGTGGCCTGCGTGATTACCTCAACGTGGGCGGATGCTGTGAAGCTTATGTCGTGCCTCACCTCTTCGAATCCCAGGGGCAGACGTACAGAGTTCCCCTGCACCTCGTAACTCCTGTTGTACCCGAATAGGGATATCGTGTAGTTGCCTGGAGGCAACGAAATCGTGTAGCTGGAAGTTACGCCGTACAGAGCATACCTCTTGGCCGGGTCGTCGGACTTCACGAAGAGCATGTTAACCTCTATTTCGTTTGCCCTGCCCTCGTACTTCACTTCACCCCTCAGGGTCACCTCCGCCGGGGTCATCTTCACCTTTATCTCCTTACCCGTGTAGATATCGCTCTCGCGATATCCCCAAGCTATCGCCTTCACCACGTAGTTGGTGGTGGTGACAAGGGTGAATTTGCCAGAGGGGGGTATGTTCCTTATCTCGTATATTCCCTCGGAGTCCTGGAGGGCGACCAGGCCGTTGTATATCGTCTCGTTTTCATCCACCGCGCCATTTCCATTCCTGTCAAAGTACGCTATGCCCGTCACGTTGTACCCGCGATGTGCGGTTATCTCCACGTATCTATCCTCGTTGAGGTCCACAGTGGCCCTGCCAAAGTAGGGCGCGTTGGTGAGGTTGAAGGCCACTACTCCTATGTTGTACCTTCCCTCCGGCAGGTACGCCTCGAAGTAGCCCGTATTGTTTGCGAAGGCCCTGTAGAAAGCATCACCATGGTAAAATCCCACCTCCACCGCGGTGAGATTGTCCTTGCTGACCACCCTGCCCGATATCCTGTACGCCTTTCTCAGGTGCATATCCAGGGTCTTATCCGAACCGAGGTTCACAACGCTGAGATAAACCAGCCTCTCACTTCCTGAGAATGTAGTGGTGTAAACACTGTATATCCCTCCCGGCAGACGCACCGTGAATTTTCCATCGCGGCCTGTTTTCACGATGTAGACCGTGTGGGGAAGAAGTTCTGACGTTATCTTCACGGGCACTCCAGTCATCGGGATGCCACCGTAGGTGAGTCTCCCGGTGAGGGTGAAAGCGTGCTTCAGGGTGATGTTTGCGGATGTGTTGTAGGCCCATGTTTTCACGGAAATATCCTGCTTGTCGCTCACGTAATCTCCGTAGGAGGCTACGAGGGTGTAGTTGTCCGGGATCAGATACACCACGAACGATCCGTTCTCATCCGTTCTGACCGTGTACTTGGCATATTCTCCCCTTATGTCCACCGTGGCGTTGGCTGCGGGGGTCCCATTGCTGAACGTCACGTTCCCCCTTATGCTGGAGGGCTTGAGTATTATGTCTTTGGTGAGGTTCTGCCCCGCGCTGAGGGTTATGTTATCCACCGCTGCGAACACCTTTCCGCTTATCTCAACGTCCACCGCGTACCTGTGTGGCGGGAGATTGGAGATGCTGTAAGCGCCATCTTTGACGGCGACGGTTGTGTTGAACCCGTACGTGCTGTTCCTTATGGTTATGAATCCATTCACTCGGATATCCTTATCAGAAAGCTTTCCGTTGTGATCCACGTCGAGATACACCACACCGTTCACCGAGGCGTGGTCCACGGTTATGTCCCTGTGGATGACGAAGTCGGGCTTCAGACGCATCGCCTGCTCCTCGCTCACATTTATCGTCGTCCGGTAAAGCACCGTCTGCTCCACCATGTTCAGTTTGTTGAGCCTCCCGTTCGTGGACACGATGAGCGTGAGATTTCCTGCCACCGCGGGTATGCGGAAGTGCCCGTTATCGTCGGTGAACACGCTCACGTGCGGGATGTGGTACTCGTCCTGAAGCGTCACCCTCACGTGCTTGACAGGCTCTCCGGTGTCCAGGCGCACCGTCCCCTCTATTATTGCACCCTCGTAGAACTTAACCATCACCACATCGTTGGGGAGGACCTGGTACGCCGGAGGATTCAGTTCAACGGTGCCCTTCCCCTCCCTCTGATACTTCAGAGCAAGGTCGATGGGGATGGGCTTCCAGTCCTTGGTGTGGTTCTGGTAGTCCTTGTACGGGTTCCAGTACGCTGTGCGGTACACGAGCTTGAAATGCGTGAGGTTCCACGCCTGCATGGGGTAGTAATTGTAGAGGTTGGGGGATATCCCCGGAATGCCGTCCCCGGCATCAACATCCTTGCCCGAGTATCCTATGAAGGTGCGGTAGAGCATGGAGTGGTAGAACATTGGCTTGTAGTATATCTTGTAGTCTGTTATGTGCACATTCGCAGGTACCTTGTCCAGTTCGTACTCATTCCCGTACTGATCCACCGCCTTTAGGTCGTAGAAGTCGTAGGGTACCACAGTTCCTCCATACTCGTGGATCCTCCTGTCCCCAAGCTTGGCGGGAGCGTAAAATATTCCCGTGTTTCTGCCCGAGAACGGGAACAGCCTGTAATCCACGGCGAAATACCTTATGTCGTATCCTGTGTAGTTACGCACGTCGTCGTAGAGTTTGACGAGGAAATCTTCCCGGTGGTGGGCAAACAGACCCTTAAGGTATGCGTATTTGGTGTTTGTGTCCGATATATCGCTCTCGTAGTACCCGTAGTAATCCGGGTTGTCGAGTACCTCCTCCCTGAATTTGCCCGGATTCGCCATGGCTTCCTTTATCTTCTCAACGTCTTCGGGCGAGAAGTATCTGTTCAGTATGTCCAGCATTCCCGGCGAGAATGACTTGCCGTGGTGGGCGTAATCCCCCTCCATCATGCGTATTATGAACAGCGATATAACCTCGCTCTCGTTCTGAGCCGTGATAATCTGCGCAGCCATCTGGTACCCGTTCTGGAAGTTGTCCGCAACAGCCGGATGCTTACCCTCCTGCACAGACTCGAAACCGTAGTCCCACCATGATACGAACGCCGGCCTGTCCGCAGGAGGCGATGAGTTGTCCTGTTCGCTCAACCACCTCCAGGCGCGGGGCCAGGGATAGGTCTCCTTTGGCACCGAGAACCCGAATGCGCCCAGGTACCACGGGGCGGATCTGTTGTAGGTGGTCTCGTTTGGTCTCAGGAATGATGGCATTGAGTTGTATATCTGTTTGTCCAGTTTCCTCTTACTCTCATACGGGATGCCCGCATCCACCGCGCTCCACACCGTGGGCGTGATGATCAGGAACGCGAGAACAAGGACAAATGTCACCTGGGAGAACTTCAGCGCTGCGCGCATCTTCTTCCTCCAGCTACCCTGGTACCTGCGCACCTCCTCAAAAGTCTCCCTGAACTTCAGTATGTCCACTAGCCAGATTGTTCCCACGGCGCCGGCGAGTGCGAAGGCCGGGGATGCGTTGAATATGAAACGGGCCGCGGATATGGCCATGTATATGGCTATGATGGTGTAGAACACGAAGAAGAGATAGTACTCCTCCTTCTCCTTCTTGATGACGTAGAGCATGTATGCAAGGCCCAGGAAGGAGAGGATGAATATGGCAACGCCGAAGGACATCGCGAGGTATCCCAGCGAGGCGGGCTGCGCCTCTGCGATCGTGGAGTACAGTTTGCTCTTCACGAAGTAGCCCTGTCCCTCCACTATGAGCATCCAGAGGTCAGGGAAGAAGACGTTTATGACAGAGAGTGCGCCTGCGATTATGAGCGCCGATACTCCGAATACCAGTGGCCAGGGATACTTGCCGGTGATCTCGAGGATCAGCCCGATTACCCACACGCCGGCGATCAGGAACAGGGGCACGAAGAACCACTGCCCCAGCCTGTTGGTGACGTAGTACCACGGGAAAGATATGCCGAAGGCCATGATCATGTAGGCGGCTATGTATACGACCATGTGCAGGTTGGACTTGTTGCGGAACCTGTTAATGAAGACCTGCACGAAGAGGTATATGACGAGGATCGCCAGGGCGTACGTAAATCCTTTCCACGCCAGAGCCACCGTGCCCAGGGAAAGGCCGGACAGGGCTGCGTATATTGTCGCTTCGGTGTTGTCCTTGAAGAATTCCCTCAGCCCGGTTTTCACGCTGTTCCTGTTGAACCAGTCCCGTATCCAGTACTTGTACCTTGTGGTTTTGAGAGCCCTCAGGAAGAAGTAGAAGGACAGGACGATGAAGAATAGGTTGAACGCGTCCCAGTCCGCCTGGGTTGCGACGCTCCTCATGAGATCCGCCGGAAGTATGGCGAGGAAGAATGCGGCTAAGAGACCAACCTTCCTGTTGAAGGCCTCCTTCCCCAGGAGGTAAACGGGTATGACGGTGAGCGAGCCCCATATGGCGGGGAAGAGTATGAGCATGAGTACCGCGGAGTCATACGGGCTCATGAATGGGTAGAACACGAAGCTGGAAATCACGATGGCCCAGTGGAAAAGCGGAGGTCTCGGGTTGTTCACCCCGATTGGATAATTCAGCATGGGGTCCTCCAGGAGTTGATGCCTTGAGTTGAGTATGTACTGTATGATCTTCTCGTGGTAGTACGAGTCGGATCCTCCAGAGACTGCGAATCCCTGCTGTATCGACGGTCCAATGGCCCAGTATATCCTCAGGAACAGCGCAAGTGCCACTATCAGGGCCAGCAGCAACGGTATGCGAAGTTTGTCCCATTGGATTTTCCCTTTAAAGTTTAGCCCGCGCATGGTGCTCACCGGAATCAGAGCGGTATCGCATTTCTTATAAAAAACTTATCGCCGCCCGCTTTTTGCGACGGAAACGAAGAATTCTCCTTCTTCTCTGGGAAACGCGAGCCCCTCCGGCAGCTCGGTGAAAATTGCCCGCTCGAACTCGTGCTCTTCCAGAAATCTCTCTATTTTTCCGCGGTACAGCAGAACGCCGTTCACCTCGCCCAGGAATTCCACATCGCGGACCTCTATGCCTGCCTCCTCCCGCGCCTCCCTCCGCGCTGCCTCTTCCGGATCCTCCCCCTCTTTCACCTTGCCCCCGGGGAACTCCCAACCCCTCCGCGGATTGCGCACCATCAGAAATCTATCACCCAGCAATGGGACTAGGACCACAACGTCACTCCGGGAGGACATATACGTCGTCCCCTATCCTCGCGATCCTCACTGTGCTGCCATCCCTCACCTCAAATTCCACCTTGGTGTCTATTATGTTATTGTTCCTGTCCAGAAGTTCAACGGTGCCGTCTCGTGAGTAGACTACGATGGCCTTCTCTATCTCGTCCCTCCTGACCACGAGGTTCACTGGGTGCTTCTTCGAGTCCACGCTCTTTTTCCTGCCGTCCTCTATGTTTATTCCCTTCACGAAGGTGCCGCTTATGTCCTCCACGAGCAGGTAATTTCCCTCCACCTCAACTATGTCTCCGACCCTGTAATCGGGAAGGCGAACCGCATAGGTTACTCTGTACAAATCTCGGCCATCCTTCCTCCCGGCCAGTTGGGGCGATTCTTTCAGGCTTGCGCCGTATCTCGCGCACACCTCCCTGGCGATCTTCTTCGCCTCCCTCTTGTCGCTCAGGTAAAGGTCCCATCCCTCTCTCTTCTCCACTTCCTTGGTCAGGAACAGATTCTCATTCTTCCTGGCGTGATGCTCAATCCTCTCGTAAACGAAGTTAAGGATTTCCTGCACCTCGTTCTCCCTCATACCGCGGAGCTGGATTATGGCCTCGAAGTAGTTACCGAAGAAGCGGTTGCACCTGGGGCACGATTCGTAGTGGATGTCCGCCGTGATGTAATGAACCTCCTCAGCGTGGATGTCTTTGAAATGAACATCTATCCTCGCCTCCACGGGGAACTCCCCCTCAATATCGCCGTGGGAGATGTGGAGTTCGTACGAATCGTACTCGTGGAGGAACTCTATGCTCCTGTCCACGAGCCTGAAAAGGGCGTCCTCAAGGGGAACGCTTTCCCAGTGTCCACCGAACTTCACGGCGTGGCAGTGTGGACATATGGTCATGTCCAGATGCTTCGGAAGGGATGTGAACTTAACCTTTTTAAGGAAACACTCCTCGCAGAGGCCGTCGTACTTTGCCTCTCTCTTTCCGCACTCTATGCAGAGCATGCCCACGCATACCCACCATCGTTTATATACTTTCCCGGCCCGTAGCCCTGCAAATTGCCCCGATGCAACTTGCGGAAAAATGCGCGCTTATTATCGTGACACTTGCTATCACGAAAAGTTTATAGCAGCCTCCAGAATACCCTGCGACGTCCCGAAATGTTTATATACGCTGATTGAGTAATTACATGACCGGGACGGGAGTGAAGGACGTGGAAGAGGAATATGAGAATTCAATAATCACGATTGATGTCCTCGCCAAGGCGATCCAGAACGGCCTGCGAAGGCCGAAGAGAATGCTTAGTTTCGAGGAGGCTATGATGACTGCCACCCATGTTCTCAACTTCTTTGGATTTGGGGACAGAATCATAGACAATATGCTCGAGCCGGAGGACCGCGATACCTTCTACATGCTCGAAGATCTCGACATCCTTGAGACTGAGCGGGAAGAGACAACGCTCTGGGACGGGAGAGAGTGGCGCATCCACTACTGGGTCCTCAACAAGGAGAGGATATGGACCCTCGCAAGAGGAGAGGTGGAGGAGGAGCCAGTGGTGGAGGATATCAGTGAAGTGTATGATGAATTGCCCGACGAGATCTGGGCCAGAAACTGAGGTGTCGCCATGCACATTGCAGTTGTCATACATGACCGATGTCAGTTTAAAAAGTGCAACTACGAGTGCCGCAACTACTGCCCTCCCGTAAGGATGGGCACAGAAACAGTGGTGATCACTGAGAAGGGTTATCCCAGGATAATCGAGGAACTCTGCGAGGGCTGTGGCATATGCGCACATAAATGTCCCTTCGACGCGATAAAGATCATAGGGCTTCCGGAGGAACTGAGCGAGGATCTCGTGCACCAGTACGGGGAGAACGGCTTTCGCCTTTACCGTCTCCCGAGGATCCAGAAGGATAAAGTGGTTGGAATCCTCGGACCCAACGGGATAGGGAAATCCACAGCCATAAAGATCCTCTCGGGGAATCTCATCCCTAATCTGGGAGATTACACCCGCGAGGGGAACTGGGATCGAGTCATAGAATATTTCTCGGGAACGGAGATGGCATCGTACTTCTCGAAGCTGCGCGACGGGGATATTCGTGCTGTTGTGAAGCCGCAGTACGTGGATATGATTCCCCGCGTGTTCAAGGGGAAGGTGCGAGATCTTCTCAAGAAGGCTGACGAAACGGGGAATATGGACGAAATCGCCTCTATTCTGCATATCGAGAACACCCTTGATCGGGACGTGGACAAGATAAGCGGCGGGGAACTGCAGAGCGTTGCCATCGCCGCCGCTTTGCTGAAAGAAGGCGACGTCTACTTCTTCGACGAGCCATCTTCGTACCTTGATATCTATCAGAGATTGAACGTGGCCCGGGTGATTAAGGATTTGGCATCGAGGAAAATTGTCTTCGCTGTGGAGCACGACCTGGCGATAATGGATTTCATATCCGACGTGATACACATAATGTACGGGAGCGAGGGAGCTTACGGTATTGTTTCCAACATCAGGAACACGAGGAACGCTATTAACGCTTACCTCGAAGGGTACCTCAGGGACGAGAACATAAGGTTCCGCGACTGGAAAATCGAGTTCGTGGTGCATCCCCCCAAGCGCAAGAGCGACCTTCCCACGCTCGTATCGTGGAATTTCATCGAGAAGAGATACGAGAACTTCCGCCTGGAGGTGCACCCTGGAGAGATAAGGATAGGCGAGGTCGTGGGCGTGGTGGGCCCTAACGCCACGGGCAAAACGACGTTCGTGAAGATCCTCGCGGGAGTGATCAAGGCGGATCGCGGGGGTGTTGAGAATGAAATAAAGGTGAGTTACAAGCCCCAGTACATAAAGAGCGACTACGACGGAACCGTAGAGGAACTGCTGAATTTCACCCTCAAGGAGAAGATGCTCAACAACTTCTACCGCGCGGAGGTGCTTCATCCCCTGAGGATGAAGTACCTTTACAACAAGGAGGTATCCAAGTTATCGGGAGGGGAGATGCAACGTCTGGCTATTGCCATAGCCCTGGGGCTCGACGCTGATCTCTACCTACTCGACGAGCCATCCGCGTACCTAGATTCCAACGAGAGGATGATAGCGGCGAAGGTGATAAGGAGATACATGGAGAATCTCGGCAAGAGTGCGATGATCGTGGACCACGACGTTTACTTCATCGACATAATCGCGGACAGCATAATGGTCTTCTCGGGTGAACCTGGAAGGCATGGCATCGCCGAGGGGCCATTCTCCATGCGGGAAGGGATGAATAAATTCCTGAAGAACGTGGGGAT
>WAOY01000056.1 GCA_015520985.1 DHVE2 group archaeon | reverse complement strand
GTGGACGCGGCCATAGCCCTGGCGGGGGTGATATCCTTCTTCGTCGTGATTTACGCGTCGAAGTTCCTTGCGAGGGTTGTGCCGAAGATAAACCCCAAGCTCCTGAACCTGGTTGTCCTCGGGATACTCGTGGTCCTCGTCTACCTCATGACATCATGGCAGGGCCTGATAATTATGTCAGTGGCAACTGCGATAGGCCTCGTGCCTGTGCTGTTCAACTCCCGAAGATCGCACTGCCTCGCCGTGATCCTCGTCCCAATATGGCTGAACATGAGTGGAATATCCCTCGGCGGGATACTGGGGTTGTGGTAAAATGAAGGGCTTTGCGCATTTCCTGGCAGGTCTCGCCACGGCGACCTTCGTGGTGGTCATAGCGAACATGTACTACGGGAACAACCTAATAGCGGATGCCATAGTGCAGAACAAAGCGCTCATAATAATCCTCGGTGGCATATTCGGGATACTCCCCGACACCATAGATTTCAGATTCGCCAAGTACCTTCAGAGGCACGACTACGAGGTTGACATGGACGAGTGGAACATCGACCCGCAGAAGGTTGCAGATACCCTTGCGAAGGCCATTGACCAGGCCCACGACGAGAACCGCGAGGTCAATGTGATGCTCCACACGATCAAGATTTCTTCGGATCAGTGGAGGCAGTACACCGTGCAGTTCGACACGGAGAACAAGAAGGTGATATGCGACATAGGCCCCATAATCTCTGGGTTTGAGAAGAGGCCCTACGTCACCTCGTACCTCCCCGAGGAGAAGGCGCACGCGGAGGCGAGTTTCAAATCCGATTTGAATTATAATTACGATGCCGTGACGCACGTGGATATCCTCTCGGGCCCAGACTTCTCCTTCTTCCCGGAAGAGGATGGAAGTGTGCGCGCCGACTTCATCCCCTGGCACCGCCGCTGGGGACACAGCGTTACGATGGGTATACTCTTCGCTCCCATCGGATTCATGCTCTACGGCTTCACCCCCCTAGGGTGGACTGCGTTCTGGATCATCATGCTCGGATACTGGTCCCATATACTCACGGACCACTTCGGGCTCATGGGGAGCAATATGTTCCCGCCGTTTACCAAGCGCAGGGTCCCGGGGTTCAAACTAACGCGCAGTATGAGCCCCCTGGCAAACATATTCGCGAATTACACCAACGCGCTGCTGATCATATTCAACATGAACGCCTGGAGCCGAGTGAAGCACTTCGAGATGCCCTGGGCCACTATGCTGGGCCTGAGTTCATCCACGAACTACGCGGAGTGGTACGTGGTCTCGCTCCTGAACTACATCGTGTACTACATCCTACCACCGATCCTCGTGTCCTACTTCGCAGTCGCATACATCCGCAAGAGGCGCGGAGTCAAGGAACTCAGTGACAAGGAGGCCAGGAGCAGGGAGCAGTTGGAGGAGATAGGCGGCGTGAACGTGTGAGGGAAAAATTTTTAACTCTCTCCCTTTATTCACCTGCGGTGCCACCGTAGCTTAGCCCGGAAGAGCGGCTGACTTGTAATCAGCAGGTCGGGGGTTCGAATCCCCCCGGTGGCTCTATGCCTTCGCGGGCGGGCCTTGATTGCGATTCCCTTCTGGATTTTTACCGCAATATTTTGATTGACTTTTTGGATTGGTACATCCCCAGATACAGGAGGTCATTTTACATTCTTTGCGTCCTTATAGGTGTTTTCCTCATTCCTGCCCTTTTGTCCACTGAGACTTCGTATGAGTCAAAAATCACCCTCATAGGTATTTACGGAGCAACCGTTATGGCTCTTTACATAGTTGGAAGGGTCAACACGAATGAATTTCAGCGTATGAGGGATCTGATGAGTAAAAATGATGCTGGTGCTATCGTGGGGGCATCTTTCAGCATAGATACGCTCAGATACCTAAAAAGGCTGTATATATTCCTCGCGGAGGGTGATTTAGTTAGAGCCCTTGAATTGGTGAAGAGTTTCGGCTTCAAGTACTATGTGTGCTGGACCAGAACCAACATTAGGTTCAAGGAATCACTAAGGGTGCTGAGGGAAGCCCTCTCCCTCTGTGGTGGGAAATCAGATATCTTATGATGCGATTTTGCGTTAAAATACATATACTTTGGTTGCATTAACCGAATTGCTATGGATGTGATACGGCGTTATCTGAAGGACCTCGGCCTCACCCAGTACGAGACGGATGCCTACATGGTTCTTCTAGAAAAGGGCCTTCTGACCGCAACGGAGTGCAGCGCAGCCTCCGGCGTGCCAAGGCCGAGGTGCTACGACGTTCTCCGCTCCCTCATGGAGAAGGGCCTGGTCCGCATGGAGCCTGGCAGGCCCGTGAAGTACTCCGCCATACCCCCCGACATCGGCCTGATGAACCTGTACAAGACATACAGGGACAACGTGGAGAGAGATCTCGAGGCGAAGGAGCGCAGCCTCAAGTTTCTCCTGGATCAGCTATCCCAGCTTTACACCCGCCAGGATTATGGAGATATAGAAGAGTACGTTTGGGTCAGCAAGGAGGATCTCAACCCCCTGAGTCACCTGGAGATCCTGCGCGGGGTCAAGAGCATGTTTTACCTCATCACCCCGTACAGCGAGTCCATCGACAGCGAGATGGAGTTCTACAACGCACTGCTCGACGCCCTCAAGAGGGGCGTTAAGATAAAGCTCATACAGCCCATAAGCGGCATAGTGAACTTCCAGGCCTACGACTTCCTTATATCCAACGGCATGGAGATAAGGCACATGCTCAATCCCAGGGGATTCTTCTCCATATCGGACGACGGTGTCTACATCAGACTCATAAAGGACAAGAGGTACGTGGGCTCCGTTCTGATCCGCGACGATTTCACCCGGGAGACCATGCTGGATTACTTCAACCGCGTGTGGGAGCTCGGCGTGGATTACGAGGTTATGAAGAAGAGGTACCAGAACGTGAGCATAGAGGACTTCGAGTTCCAGATGAACCTGCCCGCAAAGGCACGGGTGCACTACTACGAGCAGTGGGACGATGAGGGATACGTTGAATTCTACGTTCCTCTCATGAACGCGAAGGGCTACATCTCCGTTTTCTGGCTCCACGATGTGCCTGCAGATGTGCAGGAATTGATAAACATGACCCTCGACAAGATAAGGATCGCGTCTGTGCAGCTCGGCGAGGTTCGCAATCACCGCGGTGTCACGATAGTGGACGGGCGCTGGAAGAACATGCTGCTGGGTACGGGCCCAATAAAGTACAGGATATACCACTACGGAAACAAGACCTACGTCGTGGCCGTGGCGGTCAACGCGGGAGAAAACAGAGAGATAGAGAGGGAAGCGATGATAGCCCTGGATCTCATCGCGGATACGTTCAAGATTTGAGCTTTTCAAGCACTTTTTCCAGGTTCTCCCTGCCCCCGATCACCGCGAGCAGGTTCCCCTCATAAGGTACTATGATCACGTCGGTCTTCTCTCCCCTTATTATGATCTCCTTCACCTCGTCCCCGTACTCCCTGTGCGCAGTAAGTCCCGCGCCGAAGGCGGCCGCGCACATTATGCAGAACTTATCCCTTTCGAGGGATGGGGGCAACTCGCCTTCGATGTAGCTCCCGTCCCTCTTTATAAGGGCATAGTACATCCTCCCTTCACCCCATCTTGCTTATCACGAAGAGGCAGTACGGGTCCCCCTTGCTTTCACACTTCTCCTCGTCCACATTCACTATGGTCCCGTAATACCTCTCGTACACCTTTCTTATGATACCCCGGAGCATGTGGCATGTGGGTCCGGTTGACTCGTGGACCTCCGCGGAGCCCTTCACCTTCACATCGTTCTCGCCGAACTCTATGCTCTCTACCCATCCCTTTTCTTTGAGTATCTCGCCTATCTTTTCAAAGTACGTGTCCCTGGGCACGTCCCTGGAGATGATATCGCCGATGATCTCACCGCTCCTGAAGAAGAGGCCTATGGAAGCGTAGGACATTATCCCCTGGTACACTTCCTTAATTTTAATCAGCTCTTCCTTGCTGAACTTTATCTCCGTCATAGGTATCACGTCTCCTAATTTCCTAATCGCATATAAACTTATCTCAAATTGTCGTAGCATTCTGGGCACACAAGCGAGCCCTGGTATGGCACGAGTCTAAGGGAATACTGCCCGCACACCTCGCACTTGCCTGCGATGTATTCCTTTACCTCCTCCCGGTAATCACCGTTCCTGTGCATCTCAGCGTACTCCCTCGCCAGCGCTATGAGGTCCGGGGCTATCCTCACGATATCGTTCTCCGAGAGAAGTCCTATTATCTCGCCATCCCTGACAACCGGCAACTTCCTTATCTTTCTCCGGCTCATAACCCGCGCCGCGGTGGATATGCTCTCGTCGTGGGGGATCATTATCACAGGGCTGCTCATTATGTCCCTTGCCCTAACAGTGTCCGGATCTATCCCCTCGGCGAGGACCTTGGTGACCAGATCCCGGTCCGTCACTATGCCTATCGGAGCCCCGTCCCTTACAACCAGGGCCGTGCTGACGCCCCTTTTCCGCATAAGTTCCGCGGCCTCCCTTATGCTCATGTCCCCGGGTATCTGAAGGGGGTTCCTGGACATAACCTCGTCCACCTTTATGTCCCGCATATCCATCGCCGGAAAAACGATGGGAATCATTCCTTAAATATCTTTTGCGAAAAATTTCACCCGGGAAACCCTTAAATAAGAGGGGTGCGATTGTTGACCATGGTGGAGAGGGGAACATCCCGTGTTGCCCCGCTAAACGGGAGGGATATGCAGTACCTCACAGATCTGCAGCGTGCGCTCCTGGAGGAGGAGGCGAAGAGGGAAAACCCCAACGCCAGGGTATTCGCCATCCTCAAGAGGTTCGCATCCATAAGCAAGAGGGTTGAGGGCCTCTCCTCCTTTTTCAAGGGCTTCACCATGGACACAGAGGCCATGGCATGGGTCCTGAAGATGTACGAATCCACGCCGCCGAGTTCCGACGAGTACCCGGTGCTGGCCAGGGTCGTGGAGTCCTACGGTCGGGCTCAGATTTGGCTGGGATACTTCTTCTCCCTAGTGAACTCCCTGAACCATGACCTCCTCCTGAGGCGCCTCACGTCGGCGGAGAAGAGAATAAGGAGGCTGGAACTCGAGGTTGAGAGGGCACGGAGGATATTCAAGGAGTTTAACTCCAGCGTAAAGCAACTACGCGATTCCGTGGTGGGAACAAAGGAGGAGGAACCGGAACTGGGGTACTTCACATGAGCTCGAAGATTATCTGGGTGAAAAGGTCGTCCTTCCTGACCTCTCCGTAGAACTTTTCCAGCGCTGATATGAGGGCATCTATATCGTCGAACCCGTCCATGCGGACATCTTCGTCGTTTATCTCCTCCAGCCTCTTGATTCTCACTTCCCTTATCACGGCCCTGCCTATCTCCCGGGCACCTGCACGAATTATCACCACTTCCCCGGGTTCGTAGTCCTTTATCCCGAGGCGCAGCGTGGCCCTCTTCTCTCCACTAAGAATCTTCTCCGTGAAATCTTCGCTGAAATTCAGATACCTCGTCATCGTACTTACCCCCTATGAACTTCCTCATGATCTCCCTCATCTCAATTACGAGGTACATGTCGCCCCTGTTAACCGTCCTCGCCGCCTCCTTCCATGGCCGGTGCTGGAGCACCTTCGCTATGAGAATTCTCTCCTGCTCCCCGTTCAGCTTTGGGACCTTCCTGGCGGTGAAGTACTGCGATGCGATCCTGTGAATCACGTCCACCGTTACCTCGTAGTTTCCGGGCCCCCAGGCGTAAGCAATCAGTCTCTTCCAGTCCACGTCGCTCAGCTTGATCTTTCCCCTCCGGGGCGCAGTGTTCAGGAGGAGGCGCGCGATTTCAGGATCCAGGGATGAATGCACGTCCCCCAGGGATATGACGAATCTTGAGGCAAAGTCCTTCCTGATGCCCCTCTCAATCTTCTTAACATCGGGAGATATCGCCCTGAGCACGATGACGGAGTGCTCCCCCGTCTTCTCGTTCACCTTGGGGGAAATGTGAATTGCCGCAAATCCGTTGCGGAGCCAGAATCTGAGGAGACGAGGAGTGGCGCCGAAGGAGGAGCCGATCCAGTCCGCCTCTTCCCTGGCCAGGAACTCCAGCATCCTGCTCCCGATGCCACGGTCCATTAGTGATGGGTGCGTCGCTATGCGCACTATGCGCAACCCCCGGTACCTCGCGAAGTCCATGTTCTTGTAGTGCTTGATCACCACGTCTGGTATTATGTTCCCCGGCGGGACCTCACCGAAGTACATGTCCCTGGCAAAGTCCTCAATGTTTCCCTCCCTGGCGAGCTGCACGGAGCACACCACGTGGCCACCATACTCAAGGGTCCTTATCTCCTGATTGGGGGCGTCGCATATTATCCCGAAATCGTTGGGGTTGTTGCGGTAATGCGCAAGCACGAATATGCCGTAGTACTCCCTCAGTTTCTCCTCGTCCTCCAGGAGATCCTCGATCCTGTACTTCCTGTACTCCAGCTTTGATATATCCACATCCCCTATCTCCGCAGGTTCTGAATCGAGGAGGAGGGTGTCGAATATCCACCTCTCCACGGGGTCGTCCGAGGCGTATCTTATGGGCTCCCTCATCTCCAGTTCCCTGACCTTTCCCCTCTTCTTAACTTCACCCAGGAAGCGAATGGCAAAGGCCCTGCCTGTCCCCTCGTACCCGTGGACGGTGGTGGAGTAAACGACCCTCTTCGCCCTAGTGAACTTCAGAAGTATTGGCACAGGGATCCCCGCGGCCTCGTCAACTATGAGCAGGTCGTACTTCTTTGCCGATACCTCCGCTGGATTCCTAAACTCCACGAAGAACTTCTTTCCGAACACGGTGTTTTTCTTCCTCTCATGTTTCACGCCCAGGCGGTCGAGGGTGAGTGACAGGAATCGGTAGAATTCCCGGAGGTTGTTGGGGTCAGGCGCGGTCACTCCGATGCGCCTTGCGCGAGATTCCGCTATGAGCATCCCCGTGAGGATGCCGAGGACGCTGCTCTTTCCCCTCCCCCTGTCTGCGGTTATCACGTATATTTTATCCTCTCCCCCTCTCACCGCTCTCAGGACGTTCACCTGGTCCTG